>CAZPMV010000239.1:0-1581 GCA_964587335.1 uncultured Anaerolineales bacterium | reverse complement strand
TCCAATCTCTAACCTCCAATCTCCCTCACCGCAGCACCCAGCGGATGCCAGCGATGATGGCCTCGACATTGGGGATAGCTGCATCTTCCAGCGGTTCGCTCATGGGAACGGGCACGTCGGCAGCGCACACGCGCGTCACTGGTGCGTCCAACCAGTCGAACAGCTCTTCCTGGATGCACATCGCCAGCTCGCTGATGAACGACCCCGTCTTGTAGGCCTCGGTGACGCCCACCACGCGGCCAGTCTTCTTCACCGAACCGGCTACCGTCTCCATATCCAGCGGCTTGAGCGTGCGCAGGTCAATGACCTCCACGCTAATCCCTTGCTCGGCCAGTTGCTCGGCGGCCTCTAGCGCCCGATGCACCATGCGCGAGTAGGTGATCACCGTCACGTCGGAGCCTACGCGCTTCACGTCGGCCACGCCGTAAGGGATGATGTAGTCCTCGTCGGGCACAAGGCCCTCGATGCCGTAGAGCATTTTGTGCTCGATGAACATGACCGGGTTGTCGTCGCGGATGGCTGCTTTGAGCAGTCCTTTGGCGTCGTAGGGCGTGCTGGGCATCACCACGTAGATGCCGGGGAAGTGCGTCCACAACGCTTCCAGCGATTGTGAGTGATGGGCGGCAATGGAGCGCCCGGCCCCGCCTTCGGTACGGATGACCATAGGCACCACCGTCTTGCCGCCGAACATGTAGCGGTTCTTGGCGCCCTGGTTGGCGATCTGATCCATGGCTAGCGGCGTGAAGTCCACGTACATGATCTCGGCCACCGGCCGCATACCGCACATGGCCGCGCCCACAGCCGACCCACCGATGGTCGCCTCAGAGATGGGCGTGTCGCGCACTCGCTCACCGCCGAATTCCTCGAAGAGGCCAGCCGTAGCCTTGTAGGCCCCACCGTAGAGCCCCACATCCTCGCCCATGACGAACACGCTGGGGTCGCGGTGCATCTCCTCGCGCAGGGCCTCTTGGATGGCCTCCCGGAACTGGACCTTGTGAGTGCCAGGGCCACCTGCCCCTAGACCGAGCTCAGGACGAGCCCGGCAGCGCTCCCGCAGCTCCCGTTCGCGGGCGATGTCCGCTGCTGTCCACTTGAAGGGCGCATAGACGTAATGCTCCAGCTCCTCCACCGGCGGCGTGGGAGAACTGAGGGCGAACTCCGTCGCCTCCTCAATCTCCTGCTCGACCTTTTCCTCCAGGGCGTCAATATCTTCCTCGGTGGCGAAGCCTGCCCCCACCAGCAAGGCGGCGAAGTTAGTGATGGGGTCACGAGCCTTCCACTCGGCTTCCTCTTCTTTCGTGCGGTAGTCGCGCGGGTCGGAGCGGGAGTGGCCGTACCAGCGGTAGGTTTGGCACTCGATGAGCGACGGGCCCTCGCCGCAGCGGGCACCCTCCACGGCCCTGCCCACCGCCTCGCGGACGGCCAGCACATCCATGCCATCCACCACTTGGCCAGGGATGCCATAGGCACAGGCCCGGCCGGCGAAGTCCGGCTTCGCCGTGGCCTTCTCCACAGGCACCGACATACCGTAGAGGTTGTTCTCTACGATGTAGACCACGGGCAGGTCCCAGAGGGAGGCCA
>CAZPMV010000238.1:0-5173 GCA_964587335.1 uncultured Anaerolineales bacterium | reverse complement strand
CCACAGAACCGCCCAATACGATTGGGCTTCTACCCAGTTCCTGGGGCAAATTGCTCCACCAATTGGCTCTACTGGAGAAAACTGAATAGCCCTGCAAAACCAAGGGCCACTCTTGACAAGTGACCCTTCCTGCGTTAGAATGGAATTGTGCCCCCGTAGCTCAGTGGACAGAGCGGCGGACTTCTAATCCGTTGGTCGCAGGTTCGAGTCCTGCCGGGGGTGCCATGCCATGCAATGTAGGAACCCGCTCATTTGAAGCGGGTTTCTGCGTGCGGGCGACTGATTCGCGGAGAAAACGGCCTACGGACTCGCGCGAAAAGCGGCCTACGGACTGGACCTGGTCATGGCCTACAGACTGGAAGTCCGTCAGCCCTTTTCGCTACAGAGGCCCCACTCACAGGCGCCACTGACCCCGAATTCCGGCCTACGGATTCTCCCTCACCCAGGCCAACAGACTTCTTGCCCATTGACTGCTGGACAATGGGCAGGATTCCAGCCCTACGCCATCGCCAGCTCAGAAGAGCCCGGTCAGGGGCCCCCCGGGGGGGGGACGGGAGAGGATGCCACATTCACGGCCGCCAGCGCCATCACGCTCTTCCTACTGACGCCGGTGGCGAGTGTTGAGAACGAGGGGGTCGAGCCCTGGCCAGCCTCGCGCGTTGGCATCCCAGTACACGCATGGTTGACAGGAAGTGTGGCCCCTCTGGGTGGAGCCTCGCGGTCCCAGTGAGCTGTACGCGCATCCGGCCGTCGGCCCCTACTCGCGCGCGGGGCAGCCCCGGAATGAGCCCGGCCAGCCCGCCCAGGACACTGGGCACGTCGTAGCTGACTCGCAGCCTGATGTTGGAACCAAGCACGCTTCCCGCGGCCAAGACGCTGACCTGCGGGCTGCCCACGGGGAAGGCCGTGCTGGCGAAGCCGGAGTGAGTGGTGAGGACACCGATGTCAGGCATCGTCGACCGAAGGTCATGCTTCAGGTAACCCCGCCCATTCAACGATATGCGCGGAGCCGCTGATGCGGACGCCGGTGGCTGCCTCTGCGCATCTGCGTAGGGTGCATTTCAGTTTCTTGGAAATGTGACATAATGTCCGGCGATCAATCACCATTCAGTCATTGGGAGAAGGTCTGAGGGACTACTCTCCGTGCGATCCGCCGTTGTGAGCGGTCGTTTCGACGAGTGCTGGCGACTAGCTCACAACTCACCACCAAACTGAAATGCACCCCCTGCGTATCGCTTCTTGCCAAGATGCTGCACATGGTGTACAATGCGGTTAGCACTCTAGTAGTGAGAGTGCTAAGGACTGCAGGCGTTGCCCAGAAACACTAGCATGCAAGGAGGATGTAGAGAGATGAATCTCAAGCCACTAGGTGACCGCATCGTGGTCGAGCCAGCCGAGCGCGAGGAGCGCACCGCCAGCGGTATCATCTTGCCAGAGACGGCGAAGGAGAAGCCGCAGGAGGGTGAGGTGCTGGCCGTCGGCCCAGGGCGCCGCGATGAGGACGGCAAGCGCGTCCCCATGGACGTCAAGAAGGGAGACCGGGTGCTGTACGCCAAGTACGCCGGCACAGAGGTCAAGGTGGATGACAAGAAGCTGCTCATCCTGAAGGAAAGCGACGTCCTGGCCCTGGTCAAGTAGTTAGGACGCACAAGCGTGATTAGCATCAGATAGAGGAGAGACTATCAGATGGCGAAGCAAATCCTATTCTCAGAGGAGGCACGGCGACAGCTGAAGGTTGGCGTCGACACTCTGGCAGAGGCTGTGAAGACCACCCTGGGGCCCAAGGGCCGCAACGTGGCACTGGACAAGAAGTGGGGCGCTCCCACCGTAACCCACGACGGCGTGACCGTGGCCAAGGAGATCGAGCTGGACGACCCGTTTCAGAATATGGGCGCCCAGCTCCTCAAGGAAGCGGCCACCAAGACCAACGACGTGGCTGGCGACGGCACCACCACTGCGACCGTTCTCGCACAGACCATCGTCAACGAGGGGCTCAGGAATGTGGCTGCTGGCGCCAACCCCATGCTCCTCAAGCACGGCATCGAAGCAGGGACTGCCGCCATCGTGGAGGCCATCAAGGCCCAGTCCAAGGAACTGAAGGACAAGGACGAAGTGGCCAACGTGGCAGCCATCTCCGCCAACGACCGCGAGATCGGCGAACTGATCGCCGAGGTGATGGACAAAGTCGGTAAGGATGGTGTCATCACCGTCGAGGAGAGCAAGGGGCTGGCCTTCGAGACGGAGTACGTTGAGGGCATGCAATTCGACCGTGGCTACATCTCCGCCTACTTCATCACCAACCCTGAGGCGATGCAGGCTGAGCTCGACGAACCCTACATCCTCATCCACGACAAGAAGATCTCTGCCGCGACGGACATCGTGCCCCTTCTGGAGAAGCTGGTGCAGATCGGCAAGCGAGACCTGGTGGTCATCGCTGAGGACATCGACGGCGAGGCTTTGGCCACGCTGGTGCTGAACAAGCTGCGCGGCATGTTCAATGCCGTCGCCGTGAAGGCGCCGGGCTTTGGCGATCGCCGCAAGGCGATGCTGCAGGACATGGCTGTGCTCACCGGCGGCACCGTCATCACCGAGGAACTGGGTCGCAAGCTGGAGTCGGCGCAGATCAGTGATCTGGGCCGCGCGGACAAGATCATTGCCACCAAGGACGACACCACAGTCATCGCCGGCCAGGGTGATCCCAAGCAGATTAAGGGCCGCATCGAGCAGATCCGCGTCGAGATCGACAACTCCACGAGCGACTACGACCGGGAGAAGCTGCAGGAGCGGCTGGCCAAACTGGTGGGTGGCGTGGCCATCATCCGTGTCGGCGCCGGCACCGAGGTGGAGCTGAAGGAGAAGAAGCACCGCGTCGAGGACGCGCTGAACTGTACCCGAGCAGCCGTGGAAGAGGGCATCGTGCCTGGCGGTGGTGTGGCTCTGCTGAACGCTATCTCCGCCCTTGACGATGTGTCCATGCACTATCCTGACGAGCAGACCGGTGTGAAGATCCTCCGCCGAGCTCTGGAAGAGCCCATGCGCCAGCTGGCCGAAAACGCAGGCCACGACGGTGCGGTGATTGTGAGAGAGGTCATCCGACACCAGGAATCTGAGGACAATAAGAACGTTGGCTTCGATGTGCTCGCCGAGGAGTACGTGGACATGACCACGAGGGGGATTATCGACGCTGCCAAGGTGACCCGCAGTGCCATGGAGCACGCGGCCAGCATCGCGGCCATGATCCTCACCACCGAGGCCTTGATCACGGACATCCCGGAGCCGGCGAAGGCACCTGCCGCTCCGCAGATGCCGGACTACTAAACCCGATGTGATAGGTGATGCACGAAATGTGACGTTGGCATGTTGTGTGCGCCAGCTTTCGTGCACACCTGAGTGAACGCGAGAGCCCACCGGTCTTCACAGGATCGGTGGGCTTTGCGCGTCTGTGTGGCCTGCTGGCGGTCTCCCAACCAGCGATCCGACTCCCATAGTGGCCCGGTGACCGGTTTGAGCACCTGCTCCCGCGCTGCGAGCTACCCGCTCATCACAGTGACCGCAAGGAAGCTGTGCCGTTGGCAGCCAGCGCCTCCAGAGGTAGCGGCGGCACCCCTCCAGCACGGCCACCAGCCCGCTGGCGACGCGCTGCTCCCACTGGTTTCCCCGGGTAGGGCCTCCAGCGTCTGGCGGGTCCTCGCAGCCCGCCATCCTCACCCCCGCGCCCAGAATGCGGCCCAACAATGCCCGACGTAGCGGGTCGTCACCCACACCTGATCATCTTGGAGCATGTATGCCATATCCTCCAGCCCATGGGCCACCGACTCTCCGGGGGCCGCCGGTAGTTCCACGTTGTCCCAGAGACGTTCGCGGCAGTCCATCGGATCTGTCGACGGTGAGAGGAGCGTGATGACCCGTTCACCGGCGATCGGAGAGGGTGCAAGTGTTTCTCTGTAGTCCTGGGCATCTGTATCGCCAGCGGCAGAGATGAATCCGTAACGTATTGGGCGGATCGGGGTTATAGCTTACTGAAAAGATCATCGTCTTGATGGTCTGCACCAATATCCGCCTATCATTTCTACTAGCGAAAGGAGACTAAGAATGAGTATTGCCAATATCGGCAAATGGGCCTTTATTGCTGGTCTGGTTATTGCGGTGCTCGCCGGGATTTTCTTTCAACCCGCCTGGGCGATCTGGGTGGTGGCGATCCTTGGTTTGGTGGTCGGCTTTCTCAATGTCACCGCCGAAGATACGCGAGGCTTTCTGTTGGCTGCGATTGCGTTGACTCTCTCCGCGACCGCGCTAAACACTATCCCCGTCGTGGGGACGGCTCTTTCGTTAGTCCTACCGATGGTGGTAGCCTTTGTCGCTGGTGCGACGATCGTGGTCGCACTAAAGGAACTGTTCAAGGCCGCCCGTAGTTAGTACTCATTAACTACCCAAGATGCAAAAGCAGGTGGCAAATCGCTGCCTGCTTTTTGCTGAGAGGACATCAGGAAGGATACACCCGACCTACCCCTGTGGGGTTGACCAATTCTACAGAGCAAACGATGCACTAACCGATCGGGGCCCGTAGAACCCGCATGTGCGTTCGCACGGGCACGCTCGACCCTTCGTGCGTTTCAACCGGCCGCTACCAGACCACCATCCCTGCCGCCAACGTGATCCTCGGCCATCGGCAGCTACCAGCGGAGGACGATCTTCAGCGGGCGCTCCTTCAGTTCCTGGGGCAGTGCGCGCCTTTCTGGATCCGTCCGATTGCCTGTACGAGGGGTGGCCCCAGACTGCGCTGCCAGGCCGCTACGAGAACGTTCGCTTCACAGACGGAGGGATCTCAGCAACACTTCGCACCTGAGGCACGTCGCAGGCCGAGTGGGTCACATCCCTTCTGGGTCGGCAGGCATCGTGGGCCAGCAGATGTACAGATTCCCTGTTGCCGTGGACCTCAGGGTCCTGGCCGCTGCCGGACCGGCTGCCCAGGGTCCACGCGTCATCCAGCGCATCCGCGACGTCCGTCGCACGCTGGTCTCCCTGCATCGAATGAGGGAACCCGCCAGATGAGGCGGGTTTCTACTTGTGGCCTACGGATTCGCACACAAGACGGCCTACGGACTCCTCTCCAAAGCGGCCTACGGACTTAGCCCCATCACGACCTGCGGACTGAAAGTCCGCAAGCCGTCTT
>CAZPMV010000237.1:0-5196 GCA_964587335.1 uncultured Anaerolineales bacterium | reverse complement strand
TCTGGGTGGAGTTCACCGCCGCCCACGGTTGCCAGGAGGCCACCAACAGGGCCACGGTGGAGACAGGTGGGCTGACCTTTGAGGACGAAGCCACCGTGCGCATTCTGGAGACCATCGCCCGCGTCGGTGGGTTCATCTTCCACGACGACAACGGCAGCGGTGCGCTTGACCTCCCCTGCCGGTGGACCGACGTCGACCCCGCCACCTGCGAACCGGGCCTGGAGCAGGCCACCGCCGAAACCACGCTGCCCTCCGGCAAGCTCTACCAGTACGACACCAACACCTCCGGCTGGTACAGCTTCAACCTGCTGGATCCGGGCACCTACCACGTGGAGGCTGCTGCGCCGGGCGGCAGTTGGTGGACGCCCACCACCGCCGAGGAGTGCGATGCGACAGTGGTCAACAACTGGGACCAGGTCTTCTGCCACTTCGGCTACTGGTGGGGACTGGATGGGCCGCCGGTGCAGGCTGCTGGTGTGGCGGGGAACGAAGTAACGCTGCTGCCGACCCAGGATGCCACCATCAGCGAGTGGGCAGCGGGCAATCAAGGGATGGAGGAGCATCTGCGGGTGCGACAGCCGGGGGTGACCTCGGCGCTGCTGCAGTTCGACCTCTCCAGCCTGCCCGAAGGCGCTGAGGTCGTTTGGGCGAAGCTACGGTTGTATAGCCCCTTCGCCAGCAACAGCACCAACCGGCTGTACATGACTGCCTATCCTCTGGAGACGATGTGGACCGAGGATGCCGTGACCTGGCGGGGGACGCTGGACAGCCGGGACTGGGGTGATCCAGGGGCTACCGGCGATCATGGCGACCCCGTGGGCTGGGCCTGGATCGATGCAGCGGGCTGGGTGGAGTTCGACCTGGACACCGACCTGCTAGCTGGCTGGCTGGCCGACCCCGTCAGCAACCACGGCCTGCTGCTGCGGGGCGAGGGCAGCGGTAACCGAGAAGTGGCCTACTGGTTCTTCAGCCGGGAGAACGATGTGAACACTGAGCTGAGTCCTCAGCTCGTGGTGGGCTACAACGTTCCTTGACCTGAAAACCCCTAGGGTCTCGGAGACCCTAAGGGTTTTCACAATGATCAAGGCATGATCATAATCTTCAGCGATTCCTGCGCCTGGGCCGCCAAGTTGATGGCCTCGCCCACGCCAGACAGATCGAAGCGGTGGGTGATCAGATCCCTCACATTGATCCGTCCCGCCTGGATCAGCTTCAGGGAGAGCCGGGTCTCCTGAGGTGTGCAAGAGTAGGTACCAGTGATGGTGACCTCTTCGAACATCAGGCGGTGCGGGCTGATGGGCAGCGTGACTCCTGGCGCGGTGGGCGCGAAGAAGAGCACGCTACCCCCCTTCTCCACCAGTAGCATGGCCTGTTCCATGGCCTTGAGATTGCCCACAGAGACGAGAACCACGTCTGCGCCGCGGCCCTCGTTCAACTCCTGCAGCACGGCCAGGACATCCTCACCGGCATGGATGGCCGCATCCGCTCCCAGCCGCCGGGCCATCTCCAGCCGAAAAGGCACGAAATCGGTCACCATGACCATCCCCGCGCCCCAGAGCCGGGCCAGTTGCAGCAGGATCAAGCCGCTCACGCCGGCCCCCAGCACAGCCACCGTGTCGCCCTTCTGCAAACCGGCACGTTCGATGCCCCGGACACAGGTCGCTACGGGCTCGATCAGGGTGCCTTCCTCGAAGGTCATGTCCATCGGCAACTTGAGCACATCCCTCTCTACATTCAGGGCAGGCACCCGGATGACCTCAGCGAAGCCGCCGGGATCAATGTGCGTGGCCTTGAAGGTGGCGCAGAGGGTGTAGTAGCCGCGGGAGCAATAGTGGCAGGTGAAGCAAGGGACGTGATGGTGGACGAAGACCCTGTCGCCGACCCCGAACTGCTCTACACCCGCCCCGACGTCGCTCACCACGCCGGTGGGCTCGTGCCCCAGGACAGTGGGAGCCTTCTCGTCCGCGTACCACTCCATGAGGTCGCTGCCACAGAGCCCGCATGCCTTGACCTGAACCAGCAGTTCGCCCGGCCCGATCTGCGGCACAGGCACCTCCTCCAGGCGGATGTCGTTGCGGCTGTAGTACCTGGCGACTTTCACACGTTTTCCTCCGATTGGATGCCACTGCTTACTCAATGTCATCAAGTTAAGCGTAGTTTGGCCCCTTGTGGGCGTCTTGTGGCGGCAAAAAACGGGCACAAGGCCCTATGCTACAACCCTAACTTAATGACATTGACTGCTTGCTGTAGACCAACCCGCAAGCAAGCTTGCGCGTCCACTACACTTTGGCGGGGATGACACAGAAGAAGCCGAATGGCTCCTCTCCGGTGTTTTTGAACTGGTGCACCTCGTTGCCAGGAACGTACACCACGTCGCCGAAGGCGATGTCGAATTCCTCTTCACCAAGACACACCCGCCCTTGCCCCCTCATGATCACCACGCCGTGGTCGTGGTCGTGGCGATCGAGAGAAGTCCAACCGCCCGGCTCGACCTCAAAGTACCTCAAGGCGAAGTTGGGGGCCTCTTCGGCTGGGCCGATGAGCCACCGGACGCTCACTCCCTTCATGTCCCGCTCGGGTGGGTAACGACTCAGTTCCACCCCTTCCCAATCAAACTGCCCCTTGTAGCGATGAATGACGCCCATGTGTTCCTCCTAACCCAAATCTCCAAGTACCAGAGAGAAGCGACGAAGGACGAAAGAGCAAGGACGAATCCTCCGTTCGTCTTTCGTCATTCGTCGTCCATCAAGGCACGATGGCCACTTTCAGAGCTTCGCCGCTGGCCACCAATTGCAGGGCCTCCTCCAGCCTCTCTAACGGCATTTCGTGGGTGATCAACGCATCGGCGTCAATCTGCCCACTGGAGATGAGCGAGAGGGCGGTGCGGATATAGCGCGGCGTGTGATGGAAGACGCCGATGATCTCCAGTTCATCATAATGAAGCCGACGGGTGTCCACCTTGATGTGACTGCCCGCCTTGCAGCCTCCGAAGAGGTTGACCAGCCCTCCCGGACGGGTCATGGCCACGGCCTGCTCCCAGGTTTCCGGCAACCCCACCGCCTCGATGGCTACGTCCACACCGCGCCACTCTGGCGTCAGGCTTCGCACGGCCTCGACCGTGTCCGGGACGGCGCTGGCAGCCACTATCTCGTCGGCGCCGAACTGAAGGGCCTTCTCCAGCCTGAAGGGAACCCGATCCACGGCGATCACCCACGCGCCCTTGAGCTTGGCCAAGCGGGTGAACATCAGGCCAATGGGCCCCTGGCCGATGATGCACACCGTGTCGCCCAGTTGGATCTTTGACCGCTCGATGCCGTGGACGATGCAAGCGAGAGGCTCGACCAGAGCTGCCTGTCTGAATGTGACACCGTGGGGGATAGGCAAGAGGTTCTGCTTGACGATACGAGCTGGAATGGTGATGAACTCAGCGTAGGAACCGTTGAGGAACTCCAGGTTCTCGCAGAGGCTGTGGCGGCCCTTGCGGCAGTAGAAACAGTGGTTGCAGGGAGCGGAGTTGGCCGCCACCACCCGCTGCCCCACCGAGAAGCCTTCCACGTCGGGGCCGAGCTCAGCGATCACTCCAGCCAACTCGTGTCCGAAGACGGTGGGGGCCTTCTGGATCATGACCGGATGGCCCCGTTTGTAGGTCTTCAGATCAGTGCCACAAGTAAGGGCGGCCTTGACCTGCACCACCACCTCGCCGCGTCCGGCGGTGGGGCGCGGGACTTCCTCAAAGCGGATGTCGCCTGGAGCGTAGAATAGTACGGCTTTCATCATCGGCGTTATCGCCATGGACCTCACCTCGTCTTTTCGTCTGACTGAGCTGTCAGCGGAGGAAGCGAGTCAGCCGATTGAGCCGATGGAGCGGGCCTCAAATCCATTTCGGCTGCATCGGCTACATCGGCTGATCCTTTCCGCTCTTCCCCTGACTTACCCCCAGGCCCCGATCTTCTTCTCGATCTGCTGGTTCAGCTTCTCGATCTGAGCCCTGAGGGTGGACTCCTCTTGCGCCAGGACCTGCAGTTGCCCCTCGCTGGCTTCCAGCTTGTCCACGTAGCTGGCGCGTAGAGCGCCTTCTTTGCCGGTCTTGGCGAGGGGTTTCATGTTGCCCTGGATCTGCTCCTGCGCCTTGTAGACCTTGGCTCGCTCCTTCTCGATCTTCTCCAACCGCTGCTCGTGGGCAGCGATCTTGTCCCACAGTACCAGCAGTTCGTTCACCGCGCCGTGATCTCGGCGACTCAACAGACCTCGCTTCAAGTAGCCCCGCAGCGTTCGGGACGACTGCTTGTGCAATTCCTCGCGACGCTTTATGAGGCGATGCTCCTGCACCCGCAGCGTTGTCTCCCCTTGACTGGGCACTTCCACTTCGAAGCGCAGTTGCTCATCAGTCCGCTCTTTGGGCAAAGGCATGTCAAAGAGAGTGTAGTGAGCCGTGCGCGGATGCTCCACCAGGACAAGGAGAGGTTGACTTGTACTGTTGTTGATCTGAACGTCCCGCCAGCGGATGTGCCACTCCTCGATGTGGAGATAGTGGCCCCTGATGTTTAGCCCATGGATCTCCTTGCGGGAGCCGCTCTCTTCGCGCACCTTCGCGCCCAGTTCCACGGCATAGGGTACCACGATCTCGCCACCAGCGGCGGTGAAGGGCAATAGGGCCTCGCCCACATACTCGCCATCCTCCAGCACGGTCACCGGGCCTCGCTCCAATGTCAGGCCCGTGTCGTTCTTCAGGCGCAACGTCGCTACCGGATGCTTTGGCATCTTGCTGGCATTGTAGATCAGATCCTTGCGGTGGATGAGGTTGGCCGAGACGAGCGGCACCATGGCCGACTGGCCGCGTCCCACCGTGACTGGCGTGCGGATGACATACTGGAACAGTTCGCCCAGGTCTTCGCCGACGGCGTCCACAGACACGGCCTCTTCCAACATCTCTCGGGTGATGCCTCGCCTGGGAGCAGATGCCAGCGCCATGCCCAATCCTGGTGCATCCATGGCCATGTGCGGCACCGCAGATTTGGAACGCATCGCCCTGACTGGCGCGGCCTGACCGAATTCGACAGGCGCCGCGGCGACCCGGGCTTCCTCCTTCACCTCAGGGCGCTTAGGCGTGAAAGGCGTGTAGAGGTCGTAGATGAAGGAAATGGGCATCCCAGCCACGAGCGACAGGGAAATCGCTTCGAGGTCTTCCTCTAGCCG
>CAZPMV010000236.1:0-5243 GCA_964587335.1 uncultured Anaerolineales bacterium | reverse complement strand
CGGTGGTGGGTTGGACTGTCAGCCTGTGAGATACTGCAGAAGCTCCTCGGAGTACCGCATGTCCTCTGTGATGCACCTCAGGTGCATTCTCACGCTGCGCTGCTCACCGCGCCTGTTCCATGCTTCCAGCCACGCCGCTCCGTGCGTGGCTTCGACATGCTCATCGAACGTGAGCGATCCGTGGGTCTCAATAGCCCGATCAAGGGACTCAACGTCCGCTTCGCTCAACCAATCGGTGTCAGCATCACGGCTGGGCACCACTGCGTTGCCATCTCTTCTGAAGCCGAGATCACCACTTGCTCCCCGCTCATTGATCAGGTCGTACACGCCAGATGGAACCGGGCCAAACTCCATAGCGCAGTAGAAGTCACCAGCGATGGACTGACCGTATCTCTCCAAGTTGTGTCTATCAGCCTGATAGAGCACCTTGCATATGCTGTGAACATCTGGCCTTTTCAGTCTGTTGGCTAGGTACAGAATCGCTTCAATCGCCTTGCGGCGGTCGAATTGAGATACGAGGCTTGCCATAATTCCCCCCCCTGGTCTGGAGCCGTCGGGTGCAACCCGTCTGCCACCATACAATCGGTTTCCGCATCTGGTTAACCTGAATGCCCTCCTCCATCGGATAGACTGTCTGACAGTGGTACACCAAACGGACGAGAGGGAACCTGAATAACAGACTCGCCGACCGGGGTTAAGACAACACACCGCCTGAAAGCTGGACTCACTCCTCAGTGGTCCAACGCTCTAGGTGGGTATCTTTCTCCTGGCCCCAGTACTAGTATGCTACAGGCGGGAGCGACGGGATTCGAACCCGCGATCTCCGGCTTGACAGGCCGGCATGTTAACCGCTACACTACGCCCCCATGTTTGCCGCTCAAGCATACCACAGGATGGCTGGGTCGTCAAATCGCAGCACGGCAGACACGACAGTCAGCAAGGCCATCTCTCAGCACCAAGGCCACCTGATCCCTATCACCATTCCCTCAACCAAGCACATCGGAGAACACCTGCAACGCCCGTTCTACATCCTCCGCCGTCACGTGGTAGTTCGTCACCGCCCGCAAACGGCGACCACCAATGGCCAACAGCAATACGCCCCGTTCCTTCAGTCGCTCCGCCAGCCCCTCCGGCGTCATGTCATCCCGGTGCAACTCGAAGATGACGATGTCTGTCTGCACCCGCGCCGGGTCGAGCACAATGCCCGGCAGCGAGGCCAACCCTACCGCCAGCCGCTTGGCGTTGGCGTGATCCTCCGCCAAACGATCCACCATCTGCTCCAAAGCCACGATGCCCGCGGCGGCGATGACCCCCGCCTGCCGCCAGCCGCCGCCGACGACCTTGCGCGCCCGCCGCGTTTCGGCGATGAACTCACCGCTGCCGCAGACGAGCGAACCCACCGGCGCGGCCAACGCCTTGGAGAGGCAGAACATCACCGAGTCGGCATCGGCTGCCAGTGCCTCCGCGTCAACTCCTAATGCTACCGCAGCGTTGAAGATGCGAGCCCCATCCAGGTGCACCGCCAGCCCATGCCGCCGCGCCAATCGTCCCACGGCCTGCATGTACTCCAGAGTGAGCACCGCGCCGCCGCAACGATTGTGTGTGTTCTCCAAGCAGATGAGACGTGTGCGGGGGAAGTGAAGGTTGTCAGTTCGAATGGCGGCCTCGATCTCTTCCAAAGCAATGGTGCCATCCGGCTGGTTGGGCAATGGCCGGGGATGGATGCCACCCAGCGCGGCCGAGCCTCCCTGCTCATACACGTACGTGTGGGCCTGTCCGCCCACGATCATCTCGTCGCCGCGGCCGCAATGGGAGAGCAGACAAACGAGATTGCCCATGGTACCGCTGGTGACGAAGAGCGCTGCCTCCTTGCCCAGCCGCTCGGCGGCCATGGCCTCCAGGCGATTTACCGTGGGATCCTCACCGAAGACGTCATCACCCACCTCGGCCCGAGCCATCGCCTCTCGCATGGCGGGGGTGGGCTTGGTGACCGTATCACTGCGCAGATCAATGGTGTGCATAGCATAGCCCTCTGAAAATGATAGAATGACAATGCCCCGCAAGCTCAACGCGGTTGGCCTCAACGCCGCTTCTGTAATCTCCGCGCATCACGGGTTTCTAATACTTCTTGACCACAGCCCGATAGGCCTGTGGCCGACGGCACTGGATATGCTGCCGCTCCTCGCGGTAACGGCGTACGTCATCCAGATTGATCCTGGTCACGGCGTAGCCTTCGATGGGTTCGTCCAGAAAGGTGTATAGGCTGCCGCCGGGGCCGACGACCGCGGACTCGCCGCCGAAGGTATAGCTGGGCTCCTCACCGACGCGGTTGGCAGCGGCGACGAAGACGGAGTTCTCGGAGGCGCGGGCGACACAGTAGGCCCGCCATTCGTCCAGTTGCTCCTGTTCCCAGCTAGCACAGACGCAGAGGAGCTGTGCGCCCTCCAGCGTCAGACAACGGGCCGCTTCGGGGAAGGCCAGGTCCCAGCCGATGAGCAAGCCGACTTGGCCGAAAGCCGTCTCGAAGATGGGGAAACGGTAGCCAGGTCGAAAGGCCAGCCGCTCTTCCCCTTTAAGATGCACCTTGCGATAGTCGCCCAGCAACTCTCCGTCGGGGCCGATGAGTACGGCCGCGTTGTAGAGGATGCTTTCCACCCGTTCCTTGACCACCATGCCAAAGGCCAGATGGACGTTGAAGTCGGCAGCGTTCTTGGCCAGCAGGTTGACGACATGGCCGGGAAGCCTCTCCGCCATGTCCGTGAAGCGCAGACCGCATTCGTAGCCGGAGGTGACCAACTCCGGAAAGACGATGAGGTCCACAGGCTGCTCCTGACAGATGCGCTCTATGTAGTCGGACATACGGCGCAGGTTCTCCTCCTGCTGGGCGATCTGCGGGGCCATCTGCACCAAAGCAACGGTTATCTCACTCATGAATCTGCTCCTTGAACATGACAAGCGCCTGAGAACTGAGTTGTTGTATACTGAACAGACAATATGACGAAGGACGAACGACCAAAGATGAAAACGAATCCGTCGTTCGTCCTTCGTCTTTCGTCGGGGACATCACGCCTCAACTTGCAGAAGCTCACCAAGTTCGGTGAAATCTGGACCTTTCCATCGGAAACGCTCCATCTCAATGTCGCCCCGGCCGTCGAACTCGATTCCTTCCTCTTCCAGGAACTGCCGCTGCAACTGGGCGCTGTGCGTCTCACAGGAAGCAGTGATGCGGCCTCCGACGCCGATCACCCGCTGCCAGGGCACGACCCGCGCCTGTTCATCAGAGAGTGAATGCAAAGCCCAACCCACGGTGCGGGCGGCCCGCGGATGTCCCAGTAGCGTGGCAATCTGACCGTATGTGGCCACCTTGCCTGGCGGAACGAGACACACCAGCCGGTAGACCTTGTCGAAGAAACCTCCGCTCACGACCGCCCTCCGCGGCGCAACGGTCGCTGGCGATCAAGTCGGCGCGCCAGTTCCTGCCCCCGCTGCCAATCCTCGGGCGTGTTGACATTGAAGAAGGAAAGGCGTTCCGGATCGAAGAGATCCACTTCGTGCTCCTCAAGGTAGCGCACCCGCAGCCTGGGAAGGAAGCTGGTCATCTTGAACTGGCCGCTATCGAGGGACTGCTCGATAGCCGGCAGGCAACGCTCCACCCGATAGAGAGCGTGCAGCGGTTCCGGGAGACCACCGATGCGGGGCATCACAACATCGTAGGCCTTTCCCGCTACGATCATGAAGCGAAGCAACCGCAGGTCAAGGAAGGGCATGTCACAGGCCACCGCCAGCGCCGAAGGGTGGCGTGCGGCCCGCAGGCCAGCATGCAGACCGACGAGGGCCCCATGACCGGGGTAGATGTCCGTCGCTAGCCGCGCACCGAACTGGGCGTAGGCGGCTGTGTCTTTGGCCACGATGATGACATCATCGCTCAGCCGCCGCAGCCGCTTCAGCACCCGTCCGATGATCGGCTGTCCCTCGAACTCCAGCAGCGCCTTGTCGGTGCCTAAACGCCGGCTCTTGCCGCCCGCCAGGATGATGGCGCTGACCAGGCGCATGGTGGCACGCTCACTACAAGGGGAAGAAGCCAAGGCCTACGGTGCCGGGGCCGGTGTGCACGCCAAGCGCCATAGAGAGCTCGGTGACGTAGCTCTCCTGGCAATCGAACTTGGGCTCCACTTGGCGGCGCAGCTTCTCCACTTCCTCCAGAGCAATCGCATGCACGTAGCCAATCTTGATCCGTGCACCCAGACCGACTTTGTCGGCCATGATGTCAACCATCTTGCGGTACGCCTGGCGACGGCTGCGGGCCTGGCCCAGAGGGGTGATCACTCCTTCCTCCATTCCGATGACCGGCTTGATGTTGAGGAGCGTGCCCACCATGTGGGTGGCGCGGCCGATGCGCCCGCCCATGTAGAGGTAGCGCAGCGTGTCGGCGGTCTGGATCATGGTACTCTTGCGGGCCACTTCTCGGGCTGTCTCAGCTACCTTCTCCAGGCTGGCACCTGCCAGCGCAGCCCTGGCGGCCTCGATGGCCGACCAGCCATGACATACGGCCACCTGCAGCGTGTCGATCACCTCGATACGCAGGTCGGGCAGTTCGCTGGCGGCTATCTCCTTGGCCACTGTGGCTGCTTGATAAGCGCCGCTGCCGATAGAGGTCATGCACACGGTGACGACCCCTCGCGCCCTCTCGGCCAGGCGGCGGAAGGCCGTCAGGTAGTCACCCGGGCCCGGGGTGGCCGATTTCGGCAACTCCTTGGCCGTGGGCATCCAGCCGAAAAACTCCTCCCGCGTCATGTCCACCAAGTCACGGATGATCTCCTTGCCCCGGTGGATGTAGTAGGACACGACCTCGATGTTGAGTTGCTCGATCAGATCGTCTGGGATGCTGGCGCAGCTATCGGTCAGCACGGCAACCGGTGATGTCATTTCCTTTCCCTCTCCTTCCTGATAGCCTCACTCAGTCTCTCTCTTCACCTCACAAGGTCTCAATCATAGCACACTCTGGTGTGGTGTCAAATCGTAGCGAGTCCACGCAGCAATTCGGGATGGTTCCCTAGTTTGTGATGAGGAAGGGAATTATTTGTGGGCCGTAGCGACACCCTGTTTGCCTTTCTGGGTCACATTTGTCCCCCGGATATGCCGTTTTTCCCAAAAAAGCCGCCTTATGCCCATGTATGGGAGAGCATTTCCGGACTGGGATGGGCCCGGCGAACACTGGAGTCCCACAAATATCTCGTACATAT
>CAZPMV010000235.1:0-5248 GCA_964587335.1 uncultured Anaerolineales bacterium | reverse complement strand
GAGCAGATGGTCCTGCATCAACAAGGGGGCTATCTCTCGGGGCGCTCCTGGAAGCTGGGGCACCTCCACCTGACGGACAAACGATTGTTGTTCTCCCAGGCCGGAAGGTTGGCCCTCGACCTGCCCCTCAGCAACGTCACCGGGCTGGGCTTCCAGCAGAGGCCCTTCATCCTGGCCACCAAGACCTGTTTGCGCCTCTCGTACCGCAACGGCTCCGGAGGCGGGCAGCGGGAGGCCACCATTATCACCGGTGACCTGGCAGCCTGGACCCAACGACTAGCCGAGGTGCTGACCAGCCTGGGGGTGGACTTCGAGGGACCAGAGAACCCGGCCGACGACGATGCGGCCCCGAAAAAACGGGTGGATTCCAACCGCCGCATCGGGTTGGAGGACCTGGAGCGAGTGGCCGCGGCCCTGGATCCGGCCAGCGCCGAGTTGATCTGGTATCTGTGGGAGCACAGGCAGGCCAAGATCGAGGAGTTGCGGCAGATGGTGGGCGCGCCATCTCACATGCACGTCCTGGCCCGCATCAGGGAGACCATCAATCCCGTGGCCCGCCGCGTACTGGGCCAGCCTTTGCTGATCTTCGAGTCCCGGCGAACCGACCCCTGGACGGGCGAGGTGGTGCCCTATAGTTGGTGGCTGTGCCCCGAGGCAGAGCGCCAGCCCAGGCTCGCGCCGCCGGCCGACGTCTTCGACGAGGGTGCACAGGTGGTGGTGGTCATGGAACTGGCCGGAGTCGAGGAAGATGACATCCAGGTGCAGGCGGAGGGAGAGTGGCTCATGGTGACCGCTGGCGACCGGCCGGCCTGGGAGATCAGCCTGCCAGCCGCGGTAGACGGGAAACGGATCAGCAGCCGTTATCACAACAACGTGCTGCAGGTCAAGCTGGAGAAGAAGTCACGTGAAACGTGAAACGTAACCAGTAACGCAACAAGTAACACTGAGCACGTAACACTGAGAAGGAGTGGGCGGATGGGGAACACGGAGGAGGGGGGAGCGCCGGCCAGATACATCTACGGGGTGATCCCGCGTATTGACCAAGAAGACTTCGGCTCCATCGGCATCGGAGGCAACAGGGTCTACACCATACCCTCTCAGGACATCTGCGCCGTGGTGCACGACTGCCCGCCCGAGCCATATCAAGGCGATGAGGAAACGGTGAAAGGCTGGGTAGCGACGCACGGTGATGTGGTGGATGCCATCTGGGAGGCGGCGGGCTCGGTGCTGCCCATGAGCTTCGACGTCATTATCAGGCCCGAAGAGGAGCAGCGTCCTGAGCCTGCCGAAGGGCATGTCGAAGGGGGGAACGCCGACGACAACGTCCGCCGCTGGCTGGCGGAAGAATACGAGAATTTCAAGCTCAAGCTGGAGGAATTCAGGGACAAGATCGAATTGGGCGTGCAGATCTTCTGGGACGCAGAGGGCATCACGCGGCGGATCACCGAGGAGAACGAGGAGATCAAGGGACTGGCCGCCGAGATGGCCACCAAATCCAGGGGCATGGCCTACTACTATGCGCACAAGATCGCCGAGGCAGTGAAGAGGGAAATGGAGGCCAGAGCCGACCAGGATTACCGGCGATACTACGAGCGGCTGCGGGGATACGCTGAGGATATTCAGGTGAATAAGGTCAAAAAGCACCCGGATAAACAGATGATCATGAACCTGTCCCTGCTGGTGAAAAGGGAGCGGGTGAAGGCCCTGGGGGAAGCGCTGGGGGAGATCAGGGAAGAAGAGGGCGTGGAGGTTCGTTTCACCGGCCCCTGGCCGCCCTACACCTTCGCGGCCAAGATCGTGGCCATCGGAGGGGAAGCCGAGAAATGGGGGTAGAGGACATGGCCGTAGAGAAAATACCTGCCTCGTACAGCCTGGTGGAAGTCCTCGACCGCGTTCTGGACCGGGGCATCGTCATTGAGCGCTGGGAAGTGTTGTTAGCCTTGTTTTACATTGATGGGTTGGTCCTGGAGGAGAGAGCGGTGATTATTTCTGTTGACACCTATCTCAAGTATGCGGAAGCAGCGGGTCTGCTCCCGCTGGAGGAGCCCCGCCACGTGACAGAGTACGTTTCACGCGAGCGGCCGCGGGCGGAATTCCCTGAATAGTCGGGTAGTCAAGTAGTCGCGTGGTCTGGTAGTCTGACTACCAGGCTACCAGACCACCTGACTCCTCTTTCCGCTAAGTTGGGGTTTTTGGGCCATTTTGCGCTCCGATGACCTACTACGTCCGGTAGTCTGAATACATGCAGTGGCAAAACAAGTTAGCGGAAACTGAAGTCACTATGGAGGTGAGAGGATGGCCAGAAATCGTGACTGGTTTGAGGTTCCTTCGGGAGAGCCGGGGGAGATGGTGCAGGTCAAATGTGCCTACTGTTACGGAGCGGGCAAGGACCCCTTTGGAGTGCCCGGCCCTGAGTCCAACTGCTCTGTCTGCGGCGGCAAGGGTTACAGCCCCGTGGTGGCCCCTTACGTGCCTTGCGCAGTCTGCGGGGGCACGGGCAAGGTGCGCGGCCGGCGGCTGACGTGCACCACCTGCAAGGGCCGGGGGGTGATGACGGTCAGAGGGCCCACGGTGGCCTGCCCTCAATGCCGGGGGACGGGCCGCCAGCCAGGCACTGAATACGACCTGGCCTGCACCCGCTGCGGTGGGCGGGGCGTGGTGGACCGGCAGCGGCCGCCCGCGCCAAGGCGGCCCGCCTTGGCCGCGCGGCGCGCTCCGGCAGTGCGACCATCACCGCTCCCCCCTGCCCGGCCTGTGCCTCGCCCCGCTGCTGCCCCGCTGCCGGTCTCTGTGGCCGATCAGATCGCGACCCACATCACCAATTTCCCCGGCGTGCGACCACTGGACGTCCAGGTCCTCTTCGACCTCTCGTCCAGCGAGACGGAGCAGACCTTGCAGGGCCTGGTGGGGGCGCGCCGCGTCCGCCAGAAGGACGACGGGCTTTATTACCCAGCATAGCAGAGGCGGCTTCCACGCCGCCATCTGAGACAAGGAGAGGGGGCGAGCGGGTGACAGGGGGATCGGAGGAGGGCGTAGCGATGACCATCATGCTATCCAAAGAGGCGCGGGAGGAGATCGTGACCCGGCTGGTGGAGAAGGGGAGCCCCTTCTACAACATCCGGGACGGCGAGTATCATTCCGATGGGAAATTGGTCTGGTGGCGAGATGCATGGGGACGGGATCACCCGCCAGGCGACCGGGTGAGCGCGCCGGAGGAGGTGCTGCCCATCAGCGGTTTCATCCCTGCCTGGATCGAACTGAGCTGGCCCAACGAGGAGGCGGCCACCGCCGGGGAACAGGCTGCCTTGCTGCGCGCCGAGATCTACGACGAGATCGGGGACTTCTGAGAGAATGGGACGAGATCTCTCGGAAAGGGGTAGTAACCCAACCGCGTTGGGCGTCATTCAGACCAAAGCGGCCAATGATGTTTCGCGAGATTTCGCGAAAGGGGATTGGCCTGCTACCCATCGAGAAGTTTCCTACTCGACTTTCCGAGAGAAGTTGAAAATGAAAGGGGGTGGCCGGTGCTCAAGCGCAAGCAGATGCAGATCATTGGTCGTGCGGCAGCCAAATGCAGCCGTCCGGATCTGGTGGAGCGGATGGGCCAGATGCACGCCGCGCAGGTGGCCTACAACCGGGAGTACATACGCGAGCTCATGTTCCAGATCGAAGCCGACCGCCTGGCTCGCCATGCGGAGGTGGAGGACCTGAAGGCTTGGTTTGTCGACGAGCGCGCCATCCGTCAGGCAGAGCGACAGGCACTCCAAGAGGAAGTGAAGGGTCTGAAGGCCGAGGTTCGCAGCCAGGTGGCTGACTATGCCGCTCAGCGCCAGGAAGGGCACGAGGTATGGCAGCAGTACCTGGTGGCTATCAGGCAGGTGAGGAGAGCGCAAGCTGGAGAGAAGTGACCGGGCCGATCCAGATGTCTGAAGAGCAGTGGGTGGTCGTTTCTGAGGAGTTGGACCTCTACGGCACGCCTGAGGCGCGAGCCCTCTTCGACGACTGGGCCAGCCGCATGGAGCAGGCGGTGCTGGCCTGCCTGCGGGAGCAGGGCCTGACCGAGCCGCAGGAGATCGCTGCTCATTTGAAGGTCTCGGCGGACAGCGTCCTTTTCTTCCTGGACCGACTGGCAGGACGCGAACATGGCCCACGAACAGGCCGGCATTAGCTGCCCCTCCGCCATGCTCTCCAAGAAAGGAGGCGACCCCGCCTCAGGCGGGGTCGCCTTTGTGATTCCCGGCCCCAGGGGGCAGGGTGGTGACCGCCGGGGTGGACACCTTCCTCAAGTACGCGGATGCTATCGGCTTGACCCCACTGATTGCACTCGCGCGGCGGAGTGAGATTGCTTGGCCCCGGGCTCAAAGCCGTTCGTGAGCCCAGGCCGAAGCTCCGGCGTTTGTCATGCTGTTATTAGCTTGAGTCTCCCTACCATTTGTTCTAGCTTATCCTCTAGCAGACATTATAGCACATCTTGGACGCTTTGTCAAGTACCTGTGGCAGATCTGCATGTTTTTCTAAGGTTAGTCGCGTTCGTGTTCATTCGTGCAATTCGTGGCGGATAACCCTGACTCGTTCCGGCATGTCCGGGTCAGGGATGGGCGCCGGGCATGCATGGCTCCGGTCTCTTCAAGGGCCTGCTGGAAATGCTTCATAGAGATCTGAAACTGAGAGTAATCCTCAGCATTGCCGTGGCTCTCCAGGAACTCTCGTATGGCCAGCATGGAGGCCTTGCGGCAGATGCCCTCGATATCGGCCCCCACCAGGCCTTCGCTTTGATCGGCCAGGGCCTCCAGGTCCACAGCGTGCCGTGAGCCTGCCGAAGGGTCGGAAGCCAGGGGTTTGCCCCGGGTGTGCACCCGGAAGATAGCCAGGCGGCTGGCGCGGTCGGGCACGGGTAGCTCCAGTATTATGTCAAAGCGGCCGGCCCTGAGCAGCGCCGGATCAATGATGTCCGGCCGGTTGCTGGCCCCCAGCACCACCACCCCCTTCAGATCCTCAATACCGTCCATCTCGGTCAGGAACTGGCTGACCACCCGCTCGCTGACGTGGGTGCTGTCGCCGGAGCCCCGCAACGGGGCCAGGGCATCTAGTTCGTCGAAAAAGACAATACAGGGTGCAGCCTGTCTGGCTTTCTTAAATACCTCGCGGACCCCTTTCTCACTCTCCCCCACGTACTTGGACATCAACTGCGGTCCCTTGACGGAGATGAAGTTGGTCTCGCTTTCCGAGGCCACCGCTTTGGCCAGCA
>CAZPMV010000234.1:0-5261 GCA_964587335.1 uncultured Anaerolineales bacterium | reverse complement strand
AATCGTGTCTCAGTTGAGGGACGAAGATCTGGATTGAGCGCCCCACCATTGTCTGCGTCAGTCAGCCATCGAACGAATTCGACGGCTGCTACAGAAAACGTGCTGAGAGCACGTTATGTCAATGCCATGACACGTTTCCAACGTGTTTCCGGTATCAGACCACGGATTCATCCGTGGTCTGCCAGTTTCCCAATCTACCAGCCTCCCAACCTACCAACCTATCAGTCCACCACCCTACCGCCCCAGGCACCTATCCAGAAAATCTGCCACCTTCGGGTAGGCGTCCAGCCGGTTCTTCAGCTTGACCAGACCGTGACCCTCGTCTTCGTAGCGCAGGTACTCCACCGGCACGCTGCGGGCGCGCAACGCCTCCACGATCTGCTCCGCCTCGCCGATGGGCACGCGGGGATCGTTGGCCCCATGGATGACCATCAGCGGGGCCTTGATCTTATCCACGTGATGGATGGGCGAGATACTCTGCAGGAAAGCGCGGTCGTGGGCCAGGCTGCCGTACTCCGCCTCCCGCAGATGTCGCCGCCAGGGGCCGGTGTTCTCCAGGAAGCTGACGAAGTTGGCGATGCCCACGATGTCCACGCCCGCCGCCCACAGCTCGGGATAGGTAGTGAGAGCGGCCAGAACCATGAAGCCCCCGTAGCTCCCGCCCATGACAGCGATACGCCGCGGGTCGGCGATGCCTCTCTCGGCCAGCCAGCGGGCCCCGTGGGCCAGGTCCGCCACGGAGTCCATCCGCCGCTCCACGTCGTCCAGGTGCGTGTAGGTCAGCCCGTAGCCGGTGGAGCCGCGCACATTGGGTGCCAAGACAGCATAGCCGCGGCTGGCGAAGTACTGGTAGAGGGGATTGAACTCTGCCCGCCTCTGCGCTTCGGGGCCGCCGTGCACCTCCACGACGACAGGCAAGCGGTCATCTCGCGCCGCGCCGGGCGGCAGGTAGAGGAACGCGGGAATCTCCAGCCCATCGAAAGAGCGGTAACGAACCAACTCCGGTTCGGCGAAGGAATCCTGGCGGATGCCGGCCCGCGAGCTGTGGGTGATCTGCGTCGCCGTTCCCGTCTCCAGATCTACCACCCAAACGTCAGGATTGTGGCGAGGGCTGCTGAAGGCGAAGGCCAGCTTGCGGCCATCAGGCGAGAAAGCCAAGCGCCTTCCCCAACGGTAGAGGAAGGGAGGATCCAGCACGCCGCTGGAGAGCACCGGCAGCGGCAATGACCGGCTCGCGGCGACGTCCAGTGCGGTCAGATAGCTGTAGCCCTCGACGTTGGTCAAGTAGGCCAGACGATGGCCATCGGGGGAGAGGGCGAGCGTTTCCACGTCCCAATCGGCCCCGCTTTGCTCCTGCCGGACAGTCACATCTGGCGGATAAGCGGCGGACTTGGCAGTCCGCCGCGAGCTATCGTGATTCGGCGTGACCAAGAAGCGCAGGGGGGCATGGCCATCGTCCCCAGACTCACCCGCTAGATCGAGGTGGGCCAGCGCCAGGAATTCCCGCCCGCGATCGCTGACCAGGTAGAGACCGCGGCCGTCGTCTGCCCAGGTCACGCTGCCGTAGCGCACCTGGCCTTCGTGTGGCGTGAGGTGGTGCACCGCGCCGCTGGGCAGGTCGAGCAAGTAGAGGTCCTGGTCGAAGCTGGACTGGGCGCGCACGACGACGAGTTGCCTGTCGTCGGGAGACCAGCCCGCCACCTGGTTCATCCCTTCCGCCTGCCAGACACAGGTTGCTTCGGTGCTGGCTACATCCTGCACGTAGACGTCGAAGTGCCGCGCCTCGCGGCGGTTGGCCGTCCAGGCGATGCGCTTACCGTCGTGTGACCAGCCGCCGAAACTATGGATGGCCTCCGGTTCGTCGGTGAGCGGACGGATGACCTGGCCCCCATCGGAGAGGGAGAGGAGGAAGAGCTGCTGGCGCTCGTTGCCACCAGCGTCCAACCCGAACACCATCTGATCGTCCGTGGGCGAATAGGCCACAAAGCCGCAGCGATCGCCGAAGAAGGTAAGCTGATCGGGCCAACCGCCTCCGACAGCGATGCGCCACACCTGCGGCACGCCGGTGATGTTGGTCAGAAAGGCGATATGCTGGCCGTCTGGCGAGAACGATGGGCCGTAGGCAGCGCGGATGTTGAGGTAGCGGGAGAAATGGAATTTGTCAGCGTTTTGCACGGTCAAGGCCTTCTGTATGGTAGATTGGCAAATCGGTAGACTGGTGGACGCTACCAATCTACCAATGTACCAGTGTACCAATCTACCAACCCTCCCATCATTCGGCAGGGACGAAGTAGACGTCCGTGGGCTTGAACTTGCTCAGCCGCTTGTAGCGTGGCTGCACTTTCATCCCAATCCAGTCGAGGCTGGCAGCGTATGGGTCCACACCCACCAGCCGCGCCAGGAAGAGCGTATCCACACCGGGGAACTCAACCTGCACCAGCACGAAGGGACATTCGGGCAGAAACTCCTCGCTGCCGAAGTGGCAGACGGTGAAGGCATGCACGACCCCCTCACCCGTGATCTCCACCCACTCTGTTTCCTTGCCGGTGTACATATCGTGGCCGCGCGGCGTGCCGTAGGTGTGGCCCGTCTCCGGCTCACGATTGGTGACAAAGCGCCGGTTGGCCAGTCCGGCGAAGAAGGGGGAATCCTGCCCATACGAATGCAAGTACTCGATGCTGTACGGCTGCTTGATCAGGATGTGCCCCATGTGCTTGAGGCCGGAAAGATCATCCCCCACTGGGAAGGGGATGTCAAAAAGGACGGTGCCTTCCATTGTCTCTTCGATCTTCGTGGGTGTTTTTTTGCTTTCAGCCATCACTATGCCTCCCTTTCCAGGATCGAAACCGTGACGTATGTGCCCGTCCCGGCGTGAGAATGGATGGCCCCGCGCTGGGCGTTGGGCACTTGCAGTTCGGGCGTGCCGAAATGCTTCTCGATCGTATGCTGCAGTTGCCAGATGGCGAAGGCCGCCTGCATGAGCCCTGTCGCACCGACGGGATGGCCGCAGGCGATCAGGCCGCCGGAGGGGTTCACCGAACATGCCGGCTCCTCTGACAGGTTCAGCCCATAGTCAATGCCAGGCACAAAAGCCCTGCCCGAGGCGGCGAAGGGGCCGCCCTCACCGTAGCGGCAGAGGCCCATGTCCTCGTAGGTCTGAACCTCGCTGGAGGTGTAGGCGTCGTGCAGTTCGACGAAGTCAATCTGCGCCAGCGGATCGGTGATGCCGGCGTTCTTGTAGGCCTCCTTGGAGCCCATGCGTCCGGCTCGGAAGGAGTGCACACCCGGATAGCGAAAGCCGCGATCCCACAGGCTCTTGTAGTAGGCGCGGGTTTCGGCTGTATCCTCTGAGGGCAGCAGGTTATACTTCAGGAAATCCTCGTACGACTGGTGCGGGCGGTCGGCCATGCGCATGGCGTCGGTGCCGCGGCCGATGCCCGCCACCCTGACACGCGGGACCCGCTGGCCGCTGGCTTTTTCCAGCTTGGCTAATCCCTCTTCGCTGGCCAGGATGGTGCAGGCCGCGCCATCGCTCATCACGCAGATGTCCAGGCGGGTGAGCGGCCAGGCGACCATGGGCGCATTCCTCACGTCCTGAATGGTCAGCTTCTGCCGCTTCTGGGCATAGGGGTTGTAGTAGGCGTTCATGTGGTTCTTCACCGACACGTGGGCCATCTGTTCGACAGTGGTGCCGAACTCTTTCATGTGCCGGGTGACCATCATGGCGTAGTAGCCGGAGTAGAAGCCGCCCACAGGATAGTCGAAGCTGACGTCCGAGGCCAGGGCGATGAACTCGTTGCCCTTCCAGGTCTGGACGTGCGACATGGTCTCAAAGCCGTAGCAGAGGCAGACGTCCATGTAGCCGGAGGCGATGGCCTTCCAGCCTTCCTGGAAGCAGATGCCGCCGGTGGCGCCGCCACCTTCCACACGGTGCGAGGGCTTGGGGCACATGCCCAAGTAATCCTGGGCCATGATGGCGGCCATCAGTTGGCGGGCAAAGTGGTCGGAGAAGTAGGAAGCCACCGTGCCATCCACGATCTCCCAGAACTGCGGATGCTCCAGTCCCAGGTCGGCGATGGCGTAATCGTAGGCCTCCTTGACGACGGCGGGGAATGTCTTGTCTTGTCGGGCTTTGGTGAACTTGCTCACCCCGCCCGACACTGCGTAGACGGTTCGCATAGATTTGCCTCCCTGCAAATGTGTTCGAGAGCGTTCTCTGAATGACAACTCCGCGGTGCTAGCGGCTTTTATAGTGATGAACCCGTGAATGCCCTCGCCGCGGGTGGTGCAGGTGGGCTTGAGCAAGACCTCGATCTGGCCGGGCACGTACTCGTCGAAGATGCTCACGCCCTCGATGAAGTCCTCGACCACTGTGACGAAGCTCTGGACATCGCGGCGGGGATTGACTCTCGCGTCCTCGTTGGCCCTGACCGCGGCCTCATACACCAGTTCCTTAGTACGAGACCTCAGGGGTCAGAGGGCGGAAGGGGGTGTAGCCTATACCCACGATGGCTACTCTGTTGGACATGCTTTGCCTCCTTGCAGTGTGTTCAAACTGCGGAACGCAATATGACAACAGATTCAAGTATTTGCCGGATAGAACCTGGCTGATGGTCTCCTCACAGTGTTGCTGGGTGGGATGGTTTACCAGATATGACAACGAATAGAAGGGATTGACCGAATTGGCAAGACTGAATTCGTTAGATCCTCAAAACTCGATGTCATATTCATGAAGTGTTTAGAGTGGCTGTTCTGAGCGATTCGTCTCCAGAAAGTCGATTCCGTTTTCCCTCACGATTCACGGCAAAGTGCAGAGGAAGCGCATCGGAAACCGGAATCGGTTTTTTCGACGTACTTAGGGTCTCTAAACAATGCATGATATTGGGATACTGCCAACTCAACAACACTCACGAGCGAAACCACCACTTGCTTCATCTCCTCGACAAACTCGGTCCACCACTACTAATCGACTGTCATACCCGCACCGTCTCAATCTCCAGACTCGGCGCATGGAAATTGGCGATGAGTCCGAGCTTGAGGCCCAGAAGCTTGAGGTAATGGCGGAAACGGCCTCTGAGCCTGGGTGTGATCTGGCCGACAGCGATGGGTACCAGGAGCACTTTGTGGTCCACGACGAGAAGCCGGGTTTCGCGCCTCTCGATAGGTTGACCGCGGAACTGGATGGTAATCTCCTTCTTCATCTCTTAGAAGCTGTCTGAAAAGTCAATGGCGGGCCAGACGGCGTAGCAGCAGACGGGTCA
>CAZPMV010000233.1:0-5279 GCA_964587335.1 uncultured Anaerolineales bacterium | reverse complement strand
CCCAGGCTGACGAGGACGGCCGCTACACCGCCGGCTCGATGTACCGCGCCTGGAAGGGCTGGTCCTTCGCCGACAAGAAAAACCCCTCGCCCTGGCTCACCTTCCTGTTGTTGCGGGTGCTCAAGAGAACAAGCACGTGAAGCAGGATCTGTGATCTTCGGTTTGTAGTGGCGGCTCAATGTCATCAAGTTAAGCGTGATTTGGCCTCTTGTGGGCGTCTTGTGGCGGCAAAAAACGGGCACAAGGCCCTATGCTACACCTCAACTCAATGACATTGAGTGGTGGCTTCAGCCGCTTCCTGCCCCACAGGCGGCGCTAGAGCGACTGCTGCGAGTCCCATGCGGAGTGTGACCATGAGAACGCTGGAAGAAAGGCACCTTGCCGCTTGCTGCGGCCTGTACTGCGGGCTGTGCCCCCGATTTCAATCCAGAGCGCCCAGCCGCTGCCTCAGTTGCCAGTTGGGCGAGCAGCACTCCTACTGCAGCGTCTACCGCTGCTGCGTCACCAAGCGTGGGCATCACACCTGCGCCGATTGCGACGACTATCCTTGCGAGAGGCTGCTGAGGGTGCTGGGCGTGGAGGAGGGGCTGGACAGCTTCATCAGCCACAAGCCCGCCCTGCCCAACCTGGAGAGGATCAGGGAGGTCGGATTGCTGACCTATCTCCAGGAGCAGCGGGAGCGGTTGCTGCTGGTGGAACACCTGCTCGCCCATTACAACGAAGGTCACTCAATGACCTTCTACTGTGCGGCCTGTGCCCTGATGCCTCCCGACCTGATCCGCCAGGCGATAGGCGAGCTAGAGGGGATGCTGACCAGCGAACAAGTGGATGGTTCCGATCTCAAGGCCAAGGCGAGGGCCATGAGGAGGATTATTCAAGACCTGGCCTCGCAGACTAGCATTGACATAAAGCTAAGGAGAAAGAAGAAGTGACTGAGAGTCTGAGCATCTCGCTGGTGAACGGTTACCTGGCCCACAAACAGCACCTGTTGCCCACCTCCCGACATGCCGACGTGGTGCAGGTCACCCGCGACATCGTGGCCCTGCACGCGACCAGCGCGACCTCGCCATATCTTTCGTTGTGGGCGCGCATGCCCGACTTCCAGCGGGAGATCCTGGAAGATGCCTTGTATGAGCGGCGTGATCTGGCCAAAGTGCTCTGCATGCGGGTGACGGTGCACGCCGTGCCCAGCGATGAGGCGCCCCTGTTCATCCGGGCCTGCCAGGCCTACATCGAGCGTCGCACGCCGACTCGGTTCCGAGGCCCGGGCCTTCTGGTGCAGGCAGGGCTCTGCTGGGAGGAGGAAGCAGAAGCGCTTCTGCAAGACCTGCACAGCCGAGTGCTGGACGTGCTAGCGGAGAAGGGACCATCAACGGTGCGCGAGATCGGCCAGGTGGTGCCTGAGTTCAAAGCCAAGATCCGGCACGACGTGGGCAAGCCCTACGAAGGAGCGTTCAGCATCGGCTCCCGCTTGGTGAACAGCATGTCCGCGTGGGGGCTGATCATCCGCGCTCGGCCTCGAGGCAGTTGGCGTAGCAGCCTCTACAAGTACGCCGCACTCTCTGACTGGCTGCCGGACATCGATCTGGAGTCCATCACCCCCGAGGAAGCGCGCTCCGGAGTTGTACGCCGCTACATCGCGGCCTTCGGCCCCACGACCCTCGACGACATCCAGTGGTGGACCGGCTTCTCCAAGCGCGAGATGAAGGAAGCGCTGGAGCCTCTGATGCCAGCGCTGACGGAACTGGTTATTGAGGGTCTGGGCGGTGGCTATCTCATGCTGGAGGATGACGCTCAGCGGCTGCGCGGCGTCACCCCGCCGGACGCTCCCTACGTGTTCTTCCTTCCCAGCCTTGACCCGTACATCATGGGCTACCGTGATCGCCGTCGCTTCTTGGCAGAGAAACACTACAAGAAGGTCTTTGACCGCGCCGGCAACGCCCTGCCCACCGTCTGGGTCAATGGCCGGGTGGTGGGCGCCTGGGGGCAACTCAGAGAGGACGGGAGCGTGATCTACGGTCTGTTCGAGTCGCTGAGCGAGAAGGAGCAGGCCCTGCTGGCGGACGAAGCCCAGCGGCTGGAGACCTTCCTGGATGGCGAGTTTATCAAACCTGCTTTCTTCCACACCCCCTTCACCAGCGCTCTGAAGTAGTATTATCGCTTGCTCGCCTGACATTTGGTGCACGCCGCAGGAGGATAGCATGGAACTGAGAACGAAACTCCAAGAGTGGGCCGACGAACTGCGGGCCATCGCCCAGAACAGCCTCCTTTCCGCCGCCAGCGAACAGGATAAAGCCAACTGCAGACGCGTTCGGCGGCTGGCCGCCGAGATCTTCGCTGCCACCACCACCCGAGATGCCCAGGAAGTATTGCGCCTCTACTCCAGGGACCTGGGCTACGTCACGCCCAAGGTCGTGGGCAGTGGGGCCATCTTCAACGACCGAAACGAGATCCTCCTGATCCGCCGCCAGGACAATGGACTATGGGCCCTCCCCGGCGGGGCCCTCGAGGTCGGAGAGACGGCAGCCGAAGGCGTCTGCCGCGAAGTGTGGGAGGAGACGGGGCTTGGCGTCCGTGTCACGGCTCTGACTGGCATACACGACTCGCGGCTGTGTGGCACCAACTCGCCCCATCATCAGTACCACCTGGTATTCCTGTGCGAGCCTCTAGACGACGCCAAGCCCAAGGTCAGCGAAGAGACCCTCGACGTCAGCTGGTTTTTTGAAGGGGCCCTGCCTCCCCTCGCCCCTGGACATCCACTGCGTATCGCTCAGGCCTTCCGCTTCCACCGAGGGGAGATGGACGAGCCGTTTTTCGACGGGAAAGGATGAGTGATGAGCCGAGAGGACGAGAGAGTGCGGCGGGCAAAGGAGCACATCTTCCGCTTCCAGCAGCCGGTGGGGGGCTTCGCCGAGTACGGGGAAGAGGGAGCGCGACGGGAGTACGCTCATGTAGTGCAACGCAGGCAGGCCCGAGGCAAAGAGCCGCCCGAGGAGGCGCCCTTTGTCGCCGACAACGTCCACCAGATGACCCTTTCCTGTCTGACGGGGAACGTTGTCGCCGCCCTGCTCCGCCGGGGCTACGGCGACGACCCGCGGCAAAGGCTTGCCGTGGACTGGCTGGTGAGCATTCAGAACGCTGACGGCGGCTGGCTCTGTCCCTAGTGGAAGGCCCACATCAGAGACACCCATTCCTGCTTCTACGGCACCATCTGCGCCCTGGAGGCTTTCGCTGAGATCCAGGAGGACAAACGGCCGCCAGCGGTGCAGGAGGCTGCGGAGCGTGGCGCCGAGTTCCTGCTGATGCACCGCCTCTACCGGGCCGATCACCACGACTTCCAGATCATCAACCCCACCTGGCTGAAACTGGCCTTTCCCTGGTTCTACGGCTACAACATCCTGCGGGGGTTGTGGGTGCTGACCCGACTGGGCGTCCAGGATGAGCGGATGGAGGACGCTCTGGCCGTGCTGCGGCACAAGCAGACCTCCGAAGGGAGGTGGGTGCTGGAATCGACCCCCTATGGGCGGATGCAGGCCAACCTGGAGAAAAAAGGCCAGCCCAGCAAGTGGGTGACCCTCTATGCCCTGTGGGTGCTCAAGAGGGTCAATGGATAGAAAACGGACAAACGGGTGAACCGGAAAACGGGACAACCGAACCCGGCAAACGCCCCATCCTGACCTTCCACCTACAGCGCCACCCGCCGCCGTTCGTCCCATCACCGCCGCAGACTTCATCCCTCAACGCTCTACTGCCGCCACCACCCCTAAATCATCCGGGGCACGGCTAGCCCCAGCCCGTTGCTTCCCCAGGTGGTACCCCTTCCTCGACCGTTCACCCCCCGAACCTGACCGTTCGCCGCAAAATGGTTGACCCCCGCAGCACTTTCTGTCATGATAGGGTTGACTAGACCCCGCGGGTTTCGGACAACCCGAAGGGTCTGCATGAACACAGGAGGACAGCATGGCACTGGTAGAAGTCAACAACCTCTCCAAGATCTATGGTGATGTCCAGGCCGTGGACGGCGTCAGTTTCGAGATCCAGCAAGGAGAGATTTTCGGGCTGCTGGGGCCCAACGGGGCAGGGAAGACAACGACCATCAACGTGCTCTGCACCTACACCGAGCCGACAGCGGGGGAGGTCACCATCGCCGGGCACAGCGTCATCACCGAACCGGAAGCGATCAAGCGGGCCATCGGCGTGGTGCCCCAGGACATCGCCCTCTACCCCGACCTGAACGGGGTGGAGAACCTGCGCTTCTTCGGGCGCATGTATGACGTCCCCAAGGCCAGGCTGGAGCAGCGTATCGGCGAACTGCTGGAGTTGGTCGGCCTGGGCGAACACGCCCGCAAGCGGGTGGAGCACTACTCCGGCGGGATGAAGCGACGGCTGAACCTGGCCGTGGGGTTGCTGAGCGAGCCCCGCTTCCTGATGCTGGACGAGCCGACGGTGGGCGTGGACCCGCAATCCCGCAACGCCATCTTCGAGAATATCCAGGCCCTCAGCCGGCAGGGGCTGACCATCCTCTACACCACCCACTACATGGAGGAGGCAGAGCTTCTGTGCGACCGCGTGGCGATCATGGACGAAGGGCAGATCATCGCCCTCGATACTCCGCAGAACCTGATCAACACCCTGGGCATGGGCATCATCCACATCGGGGTCAAGGATGACTTGCACGAGGAGATGCTGGCCCGCCTGCGGGCTCTGCCCCAGGTCAAGGCTGTCACCTGTCGCGACGACACTCTGGCGTTCGAGACAAAGGACGCGCAGCGAGCCCTGTTGGAGATCATCGGTCTCTTCAACAAGACGGACACGGTCATGACCTCGCTGGAGATCCTGGAGCCAAACCTGGAGAGCGTGTTCATCCAGTTGACGGGGAAGCAGTTGCGGGATTCGTGATGCGTGAAACGTGAACAGGAGTGCAAGATGAAGAAGTTGCTGTACATCGCCTGGAATGAGTTGCTGTTGCTGCGCAAGGACAAGATGGCTGTCGTTTGGATGATCATCTTGCCCCTGGGGATGACGACCATCATGGGTCTGGTGTTCGGTGGCTTCGGCGGGGGCAGCGAAGCGGTGGTGATTGACCTACCGGTGGTGGATCACGACGGGGGCGAGATGGCCGCCGTGGTGCTGGACATTCTGTCGCAGACGGAGAACCTGCACGTGGAGATGGAGTACGACGAGGAGACCGCTCGCCAACTGCTGGCCGACGGCAAGCGGGCCGGCGTGGTGCTCATCCCCTCGGGCTTCAGCGCTGCTATCACCTCCGGCCAGCCCAC
>CAZPMV010000232.1:0-5291 GCA_964587335.1 uncultured Anaerolineales bacterium | reverse complement strand
TCGTGAAGGTCTTATGAATATCTTGACGAACGCTTACAGCCTGAGTAGTTACCATTGGTGCTTTATTATACCACATTCTGCGTTGGTATGCACAAGGGCAATACCCTCTGAATGGGATGCAACACAGCCTGGTACGTTGCACCTTGATCATGGCGGACATGTGTTAGTTTTCCGTTAGAATGGCATTAGCGTTTCGTTGGATTCGCTTCCTAACTGTTCCTCTCTCGCCGTAACCGAAAAGTCAACTTGAGAATTCGCTGACTGTGTGCTCTTCTCATTGTCCGCCTGTGTTGAAATGTGGTATAATCAAGACCAATCGCAGTCGAACGGTGACTACTCTGCCATAAGGTGCGACGCACTTGATCCGCTCCACGTTCGACCGTTTGCTTGACCTAATCGCGCTTCAGAACAGCCTCATCTCACAACCGAAGTACGTTGCACCTGAGCTAACGGCTGTTCACTCCCCATCATGGCAGATGATTGTGGAGATCCAGTGGAGGTCAGGTTCTAGAATCGTAAAATGCTAGTTTACCCCGGTTGTCTGATGCTATTCCTACGGGAGTGAACACACACGAGAGGTAAGATGACCGAGCCCTTTGTTCACCTTCATGTGCATAGCGAGTACTCATTGCTCGACGGCCTGGCCCGTATTCCTGACTTGGTTAGCCGCGCTGTGGAACTGGGTATGCCTGCCCTGGCACTAACCGACCACGGCACAATGTATGGAGCCATCAAGTTTTACCAGGCCTGCAAAGAAACAGGCATCAAACCCATCATCGGCCTGGAGTCATACCTGGCCCTGGGCTCCATGTACGATCGCGATCCCCAACGGGACAAGCATCGCTACCACATTCTGCTCCTGGCCCACAGTGACGCAGGTTATCAGAACCTGATGCAGATTGCCACGGCGGCACAACTGGAGGGCTTCTACTACAAGCCCCGCATTGACCGTGATTTCCTCGCTGCGCATGCCGAAGGGCTCGTCTGTTGCTCGGGTTGTGGCTCCTCGGAGATTCCCCGTCTCCTGAGCGATGGGCAGATAGGGTTGGCCCGGGAACGGGTCGCCTGGTATCGTGATGTCTTTGGCCCCGGACGCTACTTCCTGGAACTGCAGGATCACGCCATAGAGTGGCTGCCGCAAGCGAACCGCCAACTGATCGAGTTGGCCAAGGAGTTTGACCTGGGATTGGTCGCCACTAACGATGTGCACTATGTCCGCGCGGAGGACGCCAAGTACCATGACGTGTTGCTCTGTGTGCAGACAGCCTCCCTGGTCCGGCAGGCCGACCGCATGCGCATGAGTGACGCGAGTTACTACATGCGGACGCCGGAAGAGATGACTGTCCTCTTTGGCGATGTCGCCGGGGCGCTGAGCAATACCGTGCGCATCGCCGAAATGTGCGACGTTCATCTGGATTTCGAGAGTTACCACTTGCCCCCCTTCACCGTGCCAGAGGGCTTCACTCCTGAGACGTATCTGCGCCACCTCTGCGAGCAAGGTCTGCGACGGCGGTACGGTGAGAAGGCTGACGATGAGAAGATACGCGCTCGCCTGGAGCACGAACTGAGCATCATCCATCAGATGGGATTCGACACCTATTTCCTGATCGTTTGGGATCTGTGCGAATACGCCGCCAACAGGGGCATCTGGTGGAATGTGCGCGGCTCGGCAGCGGGCTCCATCGTCGCCTATAGCCTGAGCATCACCAACCTCGATCCTTTGCTTTACAATCTCATCTTCGAGCGGTTTCTTAACCCCGGACGGGTAAGCATGCCGGATATTGACCTGGACTATCCGGATGACCGCCGCGAGGAGATGATCAACTACACGCTCGAGAAGTACGGCCGCGAAAACGTAGCCCAGATCATGACCTTCGGCACCATGGGAGCCAGGGCGGCCATACGCGATGTGGGCCGGGCTCTGGATATCCCTCTGAACGAGGTGGACCGCGTGGCCAAGATGATCCCTGCCGGCCCCAAGGTGAAGATCGAGGACGGTCTGGAGAAAGTGGATGATCTGCGCCAGTTGTACGAGGACGTGGACTACATTCGAGAGCTGATTGACACTGCGCAGAAGCTGGAGGGATTGGCGCGCCATGCCTCTACACACGCTGCTGGGGTGGTCATTTCCGACAAGCCTTTGGTGGCCTACGCACCGCTCCACCGTCCGACCAAAGGGGGGGACAAGGCCAGTGCCGTCGTCCAGTACGACATGGAAGACCTGGATTCCATTGGCCTGCTGAAGTTGGACTTCCTCGGTCTGGCCACGCTGACCGTCATGCGCCTGGCCTGTGATCTGATCAAGCAGCGCCATGGACGTGAGCTCAACCTGGATAACATCCCCTTTGAAGATCCCGAGGCGCTGCGACTGCTGGCCAGCGGTCACGTGGTTGGCCTGTTCCAGGTCGAGTCCTCGGGCATGAGGCGGGTGCTGACGAACATGCAGCCCAGTCGGTTCGAGCACATCATCGCCACCATCTCTCTCTACCGGCCCGGCCCGATGGAGTACATTGATAGCTACATAGACCGCATGCGTGGGCGGGAAGAAGTGGTCTACCGCGACCCGGCGCTGGAGCCCATCCTGTCCGAAACCTACGGGATCATGGTCTACCAGGAAGATGTGATTCGCATGGCGACGGACCTGGCAGGCTACTCCGGGGCCGATGCAGACCTGATGCGGCGCGCCGTAGGAAAGAAGAAGAAAAAGGAACTCCTGGAACACCGCGACAGATTCGTGTCTGGCGCTGTGCAGCGCGGCGTCGCCCGGGAGGTGGCCAGCGCCATCTTTGATGACATCACCTACTTTGCTCGCTACGGCTTCAACAAAGCGCACGCAGCCGACTACGCTATGATCACCTGTCAGACGGCCTATCTCAAAGCCCACTACCCGGTGGAGTACATGGCCGCGTTGCTCACCGTGGAGAGGCATAAGACAGACAAGCTGGCCGCATTCGTCGCTGAGTGCCGCCGGATGAGCATTGAGGTATTGCCACCGGACGTCAACCGCAGCGACTCGGGCTTTACCATTGGGAAGACTGCGGACAGCACACGGGCCATTCACTTCGGCCTGGGAGCAGTCAAGAATGTGGGTGAAGGGCCGGTGGAAGCGATCGTGGCTGCACGGAAGGAGGGAGACGAGTTCACTTCACTGGAGGGTTTCTGCCAGCGTGTGGACTTGCGGCAGGTCAACCGTCGGGCTTTGGAGTGTTTGATCAAGGTGGGCGCCTTGGATGCTTTCGGCGGCCGCATCCAACTTCTGGGCGTCATGGACCGCATGATTGGCATCAGCGGTCAGACTCACCAGGCGCGGGAGCTTGGGCAACTCTCGTTGTTTGATCTGGGCATTGCCGCGTCGGTCGAGCCTCTGCTGAACGGGGCTCCCCCGGCCACGGATGCTCCGAGCCGTGAGATGCTCAACTGGGAGAAGGACCTGACAGGCACCTACATCTCCGCTCACCCACTGCAGCAAGTGGCTGTGAGCCTCAGCAACATAGTCACTCTCTATTCCGACGATCTCACCGAGGAGATGGTGGGCGAGAGGCATACCGTGGCCGGCATGGTCAGTCGGGTGCATCAGATCATCACTCGCACCAACAAGCCAATGGCCTTTGCCCAACTGGAAGACCTGCAGGGCACCATAGACGTGGTCATCTTTCCCAGGGTTTGGCAACGTACGAGGGAGATGTGGGAAACGGACCGCATTCTCATCGTCACGGGGAAGGTGAACGACAGAAATCAGGAACTGTCCCTCACCTGCGATTCCGTGCAGACAGACGTGGCACAGCCGCGGCAGCCGGAGGAGTTGCCACCGCCAGCGTGGTCAGAGGTCGGAGAGGATGAATGGGTCCCTCCACCGCCGGAAGCCGGCGCTCCGTCTCGTTCGGAGCCAGAGGCCGGCACTCCGTCTCATCGGGGGCCAGAGGCCGATCTTTCGCCTCGTCCAGAGCCAAGGGACACTCATCAGCAGCTCGCTCCCTGCCAGATCGAGATCACCTTTCGTCGCTCACCCAACCGCAAAGCAGATCTGCACTGCCTGAGCCAGGTCTACGATGCGCTTGGCCGCTATCGTGGGCAGGATCGTTTCTTCCTATGCGTGGAGTCGGACGGCCACGTGTGGCAGATGGCTTTCCCCAACGACAGTACGGGGTATTGTGCTGAACTTGAAGAGGAGTTGGTAGGGCTGCTGGGTGGGGGAACGGTGCAAGTAAAAGAGGCCGACGGGGTGGCTGCATGAGGCTAGTTGACAAAGTGCAACTTGTCCTACGCGACGGTGGTCTGGACATCGCCGTCGTGGAATTGGAGGAGAGCACGGCCACAGCGCCGCAAGCGGCCGCTGCAGTGGGCGCGCCGCTGGGCAGCATCGTCAAGTCTCTCATCTTTATCGCTGGGGGCGAACCGCTGCTGGTGCTAGTGGCTGGCGACCGGATGGCGGATGGCAAGCGCATCGCCAAGCTCTTGGGAATCAGCAAGAAGAAGGTGCGCATTGCCCGGGCACACGAAGTGGAAGCGGTGGCGGGCTGCAGTCCTGGCGGTGTGCCACCGGTGGCCCATACTCAGCCGCTGCGTACGATCATTGACCATAGCCTCTCACGCTTCGAGACCGTTTGGGCAGCGGCCGGCGCGCCCAACGCTCTCTTCCCCATTGCCTACACCGATCTACTGGCGCTCACTGCTGGCGAGGTCGTGGAGATCACCAAGCAGACCCAACAGCATAGTTCACAGGCCCAGGGTTGACAGCCGGCCACAGCTTTGCTACAATACGGCCACATTAGGTGTCGGGAGGCAACATCATGAGAAGCATCGGTGTGCTGTGTAGCGGAGGCGACGGCCCGGGTTTCAATCCTTGCATTCGTGCCGTGGTGCGTACTGCCATTGGCCTGGGCATGCGGGCGGTGGGTATTGAGCGCGGCTACGAAGGCCTGATTGACTGCCGGATGCGCGAGATGGATGCCCGCTCGGTGGGAGGCATCATCGGCCGCGGTGGCACCATCCTGGGAACCGCTCGTTCCGAGGAATTCAGGACGGTGAAGGGCCGCAAGCGGGCGCTGCGCAACCTCAACCGTGAGGGGGTGGAAGGGTTGGTGGTCATCGGGGGCGATGGCTCCTTTCGCGGCGCCCTCAAGCTCCATGAGATGGGTTTTCCGATCGTTGGTGTGCCCGGCACCATTGACAACGACATTCCCTATACTGATATGAGCATTGGCGTAGACACAGCACTGAACACGGTGCTGGAGAGCGTTGATCGCATCAAGGATACGGCTTCCTCTCACCGGCGCGCCTTCCTGATCGAA
>CAZPMV010000231.1:0-5293 GCA_964587335.1 uncultured Anaerolineales bacterium | reverse complement strand
GTGGGGCACGTGGCAGAACAGGTGCCGCACTGAATGCAGCGCCGTAGCTTCTCCAGCGGATCAATGACTCCGAGGAACGAACGGTCGAGAGCCACACTGGCCAGATCGAGTGTCTCCAGCGTCATGAAGATTCCTTCCTTGAATGTAGTAAGCTGGGCGAGGCGAGTCGCCCTAGCTCTTCCTCTTCTGCTGCGATCAATGCCTGGAGCCACTTCCGCACCGCCGGATGCGTCAGCGGCACCTCTTCCAACTCAGCTCGGATGTCTGCCGTGTCGAATTCGAACTCCTGCCCATCCACCCGGTGAACGTAGTGCAGATCGGACGACGATCCGGACAGGATGACGGCCAACAGTGTTCCTGTCATGTCGCCCAATGGGGCGCGGTCGATGTGGCTATGTTGAAAAGCAGCTTCAAGAGTAGTGCCTTCTCCCAACTGCGACGAGATGGTCAGCCCCCCGTTGCAGCGCTCTGCGGCGGCCTTGAAGAGGGGAATGCCTAACCCCACATGGCGGGTGCTGCGCGTGGTGAAGAAGGGGTCGAAAACGCGAGCCAGTTCCGTCTCGCTCATGCCTCGGCCGTTGTCTCCAACGGTGATGGTCAGCCGATCCGCAATCAGGTCCTCGTCAATAGTCAGCTCGATGGAAGTAGCTCCTGCTTCCATCGAGTTCTCGAGGGCGTCCAGAATGTGTAAACTCAGCTCGCGCATACAGTCAGACCAGTCAGCCAACTTCGGAGTCTCAATGCTTCCGAGAGCGCATTGGCCATTCTCTCTCTGACCCTTCACCCGGCGGTTCGCTTCCGCCGATCTGCACTAGTCCACCCTTCTCACACCCAGTTCAAAGAGCCTACCGACCACGGTGAACGTCGTCAGGTGGGTCATCAGAATAGGGATGCCTTGCTGTTCCGCCTTTTCCACAGTAGCAGCATCGGGTGCCATCCCTTCGGTAATGATGATGCCAGCCAGGTTGAGCAAACTAGCCACGGCCACGATATTGGGATGGCTCTGCAGAGTGACCCAGACGTTGCCTTCCTGCGCTTTGGCCATCACGCAACTCAGCAGATCGGAGGCGTAGCCACCTGTAACCTCCGCCCCCAGTTTTCTTGCGGCCGTGCGTACTTCCAATGGGATTTGACGGCAGAGTTCTTCCAGTGTCACTTCTCGCCCTCCCTGTTGAGGTAGATCACTGCCTCCAAGAAGGTTCCGGTGCCGGGCGGGGATTCCAATCGCATCTCGTCTACGTAACTCCGGATGTTGGACAAGCCCATGCCGGCTCCAAAGCCCAATTCCCGCATCCACTCGGAGGCAGTAGAAAAGCCGGGCTGCATGGCCCGTTCAATATCGGCGATGCCCGGCCCTGTGTCCGTGACCCGGATCACTATCTGCCTAGGCTGAACTTCAGTCACGATCTCGCCCCTTTCATCGGCATGGAGGACGATGTTCATCTCCGCCTCATAGGCCGCGATGGCTGCCCTGCGGATAAGTTGCGTGGGTATCTCCAGGCGCGTCAGAACGAGCTTGATGTTGCTGGAAGCCTCCCCGGCGTGCGCCAAATCTCGGGCCATGATGTTGTAGCGCAGGATGAGGCTGGTACAGTCCGAAACGATGTCCTCAAAAATGTGACTGGCTCGATAGTGGCGTATCTCTTCCTCGTGATACTCAACCTCCAGCTTTTTCAGCACCCCTTCGATGATATCGCCCCGGGTGAGGATGCCTATCAGTCTTCTGCCATTGTCAACGACAGGAAAACGCCCAAAGCCAGGGCGCCTGAAGCGGTTGACAGCCATGACAACAGGTTCATCGGCGTAGAGGCACACAGGGTCTCGGGTCATCTTCTTCTCCACCGTAACCCCCATTTCCCCTGCTGCCAGGGCTTCGATCAGATCTTCAATGCTGATGATGCCCACCAATACGCCGTTCTCCAACACCGGCACCCCAGAGATGCGATGTTCCCGCAAGATCTCTCTCAGTTCGGTCATGGAGATCTGGGGGGGCACCGTGATTACCTCTCTGGTCATCACATCTTCGATCTTGAGCTCGTAAACGAGTTCCTGAGCTCGGGTAATCCCTGCCATTTCAAGAACCAGCCCGTCGGAGTGTCGTGGAGTTTCCGATCACCGCTACCTCACCAGATCTATGCGGCAAGATATGTCGCAGCCCCTCAAGCCTGCCTGATATAGGCGGCCGCACATCTCGAACATGGTGTGGGGGCTGGTCGCCGCGGGAATACCCTTTTCTTTTGCCAGGGCAACCGTTTCCGGCGGCGGATGCTTGCCGCGCACAAAGATAATGGCTACCATGTCGGCCATCTCCACCGTGCGCACGACCTGAGGATTACACAAGCCGGTCAGCAGCACGGAGCCAGGCTCGGCGAAGGCCAGGACGTCGCTCATCAGGTCGGCTGCACCGGCGCATGGGACTTCCATACTGAGGTCGGCGTCGAAGAGCAGGGTTCCTTCCACAATAGAGAGAACTTCGCCAAGTTTCATGTCTTCTCGCTCCCATCAGAGACTTCCCGTCTTTTCCTGCCAAACCAGAAGCCCTATGCTAGCCTAACCTTTGCCGTATCCTCAGCGTCCGCTCGCGGATGCGCTCGGCCATCTGCCCATCTTTGCCTCATCCCCGCTAATGATAGGCATTGACCATCATAACGCAAGGGAAGGATTTTGTCAACCTATCAGGATGGTTTGACAGCGCTGGCGTACAAACGAGGAAGCGAGTGCCTTCCCCGTTGCTCCATCCTAACACAAATCCCAAAGCACGAGAATGATTTAGCGCATATGAGCAGAGCGTCTCAGAAGCGCTTGCAGGATGCGGATCGCCGCTCGCTTGTCCAGCGGCTCGTTGCCGCTGCCGCACTTGGGGCTGACGATGCAACTGGGACAGCCGTCGGCGCAGGGGCAATCGCGCACGAGTTCCAGTGTGGCTTGCCACAGTTCTGGCAGCAGTTCGAACCCCTTCTCGGCGATGCCTACGCCGCCTGGGAAAGCATCGTAGATGAATATCTGAGCTTGCTCCGTGTCTGGATGGGAGGGCGTGGAAAGCCCGCCGATATCCCAACGATCGCACATGGCGAAGAGGGGCAGGATGCTGATGGCAGCGTGCTCCACCGCGTGCAGGCCGCCCAAGAAATCCAGCCCCCGCCGCGCTATCTCCCGCCGCACCTCCGGCGGAACGTCCCACCACAGCGCCACTGTCTCGAAGGTTTGCACGGGCATGTCCAGCCGCTCCTCGCCCAGCACCGCCTCCGAATACTGCTGCAACCGCCGATAGCCGATGACCTGGGATGACACTCGCACCTGGCCGAGGTAGGCTGTGGTTGAGCCTAACTGACGATGGGCCAGCGAGCGTTTGATGCGCACATCGTTCCACTCGCGCGGCTGGGTGTAGTAGTCCACCTCCACCGGACGAACGATACCACTCTGCATCTGCGCGTCGTACTGGGTAACTAGGTAGGTCTCACCTTGATGCAGGTAGATGGCTCCCTGATGCGCCCGCAGCGGTGCAGTGGCCGAGTCCATCTCCTCCAGGGTGCGGTAGCCGTCGGCCTCGTTGAGCAAGACGAAGCGCTCGCTGCCGGCCGAGCGTAAGCTGACGTCCTGGGCCGGATAGTCGCCGCGGTTGTAGAACCAGCGCTGGCCGCGGTAGTCCAGTGACCCCTGCCGCTCCAATTGCACCATGGCCTCCACGAAACCAGGGCCGAACAGCAATTCATCGTCGAACGCGGCCGCGCCGCTGCCCTGCTCCGGCTCAACCGAAAGCGGCACCTCGTGCGCTGCGCAGGGCAGATGCTTCAGCAGTACGTAGACATTGTCAGGGTCAATGAGTGCATGCTCCAGCGACCGCCCGAACAGCTCCTTTGGATGGCGCATGAAGTATTGGTCCAGGGGATTGTCGAGGCCGATAAGCATGGCCAGCGAGGCCCGCTCGCCGCGCCCCGCCCGCCCTGCCTGCTGCCAGAAGCTGGCCAGCGTGCCCGGATAGCCCACCAGCAGAGCGGCGTCCAGATGCCCCACGTCAATGCCCAGCTCCAGCGCCGTGGTGGCGGTCACCGCCAGCAGTTCGCCCCGAAACAGCTCCTGTTCGATCTGTCGTCGCTCCCGCGGCAGGTAGCCAGCGCGGTACGCTTTCACCCGTCCGACCAGTTGAGGGTCCGTCTTTTGCAGTGCTTCCCGGACGTAGCGCAGGATCAACTCGGCCACGCGGCGGGAGCGGGTGAAACAGATGCTGCGTATCCCCTGGCGCACCAGCTCTGCGAGCAACGCCGTGGCCTCACCGTTGGCGCTGCGGCGGGCCGTGCGTGCCCGATCGACGAAGGGTGGGTTCCAGAGCACGAAGCGGCGCGGGCCATGCGGCGAGCCGTCGTCGTCCACCACGGTTGCCTCCAGTTCTGTGAGCAACCGGAAGTGCTGGGCGGGGTTGGCGATGGTGGCAGAGGAAGCGATAAACTGTGGCTGACTGCCGTAGAATGCACAGACGCGGCGCAACCTCCGCAACACGCAGGCTACCTGCGAGCCGAAGATGCCGCGGTATTGGTGCGCCTCGTCCAGCACGACGTAGCGCAGGCCACGGAAGAAGCTGGCCCAGAGGTGGTGGTTGGGCAAAATGCCCATGTGCAGCATATCGGGATTGGTCAAGATAATGCGGGCTGTGCGGCGGATGCGGGGGCGGGCCGAGCGTGGCGTATCGCCGTCGTAGGTAGCAAATGGCTGATGGCCGCTGGCTGATAGCGTACTACCGCTCGCCAGCACGCGCAGTGCCCTCAGTTGATCCTGTGCCAGCGCCTTGGTGGGGAAGAGATAGAGGGCACGGGCGATGCGGTCGGTCAGCAGCGTCTCCAGCACCGGCACGTTGTAGCAGAGAGTCTTGCCGCTAGCGGTGGAGGTAGTCACGACCACGTTTCGACCATTGAGCGCCGCGTTGATTGCCTGGGCCTGGTGGGTGTATAGCCGCGGCGTGCCGGTGCGCTTCAGTGCTGCTCGCAGCGCTGCATTCAGTGGACGCCGCAGCTCGTCCTGAGCTCCGTCGAAGGGCTTGCCGTAGCGGGCCTTGCGCGCCGCCACCCGCTGCACATGCACGATCTGGCCGCGATAGAATCGCTGGCGTTTGATCTGTTGGAGGAAGGCGGCGGGATCCATGCTGCTATTCTACCACATCTGTACCGGAAAGACGAAGCCCCTTCCCTCATACTCAAGAGGCGAAGGGGCAATGTTTTGGCACCCCCGGGGCGACTCGAACGCCCGCACACGGCTCCGGAGGCCGCTGCTCTATCCACTGAGCTACGGGGGCATGTCT
>CAZPMV010000230.1:0-5298 GCA_964587335.1 uncultured Anaerolineales bacterium | reverse complement strand
AAAGTGGCATGTCGTCACCAAGATTCCCCCGTTTGAACGCGTGCAGCGCGGTAAGGGTCCGTAAGAGTATAACTGCCCGCGTTTGGCGCTGATTTCCCTGGGAACACGAGGGGGAGTGCGGGAACTTGTTCTTTTACGAGCCCTAAGCGTCCTGCGGAGCTGTGCCTCAAACCGGCCGGCTTCGACAGACGCTTACTTTCGTCTTTGGTAACTACTACTCACCGCGTGCTCGCAGCGGACCTTAGTCCGCTGCTTCAACGGCGACGACCAGCGCTGAGAACTGTGAGACACGCATCAGCCAGGGCCATGACAGGCCGCCAAGGTCGCTGGACTAAGGTCCAGCGGGAGCAGGTGAGCTGTTACCATCTTTGAAAGCATAGGAGGTAAGGCTTGACCCCAGAATGGCTTGATCTGACTGCCATGAAGCGCGTTCCCGAATTCCCCGACGAACTCGCTCCTGCCAGAAAGAAACTACACACTTGCATTCAGTGTGGCACGTGTACCGCCTCCTGCCCTGCGGCTGAGGCCATGGACATCACGCCGCGTAAAATGTGGCGGATGATCCAACTGGGATTGAAGGATGAAGTGCTGCACAGCAAGACAATGTGGCTGTGCAGTGTTTGCTACTCATGCTCCGTGCGCTGTCCCCGTGGAATCCCCCTCACCGACACCATCGCTCACCTGAAGCAATTGGCGATCCAGGAGGGCATCAAGGAATATCCCGAAAGCACTTGCTTCTACAAGGCCTTCGGCGAGGTGATGCGGCGCTACGGCCGCATGCGTGAGATGGAGTTCATGGCACGGTATTTCCTGAGCACCGACCTCTTCGCCGCCTTGGACTACGTGCCGATGGGGCTGGCTATGCTGAGAAGGGGAAAGATCAGGATTGAGCTTCCGCGGCTGATGGGCAAGGGGAAACTGGACAAGTTATTCAACAGGGTCGCGGAGCTGGAGGGGAAGCAGTCATGAAGTACCTCTTCTATCCCGGCTGTTCCGCTATGGGCACGGCCCTTGAATACAAGTGCTCCAGCGAGGCAGTGCTGACGGTGCTAGGCGTGGAGTTACAGGAGTTGGACGATTGGACCTGCTGCGGATCGAGCATCGCGCCGGTGATGAGTGATTTGCTGTCGGTGGTGCTGCCGGCTCGCAACCTGGCCATCGCCGAGCAGGCCGATCGCGATCGCGATTTGCTGGTGATCTGCAGCGCCTGCTTCACCAGTTTCTGTTCTGCCAATATGCGCATCGCCACAACACCTGGCTTGCTTGATACGGTCAACGAAGCGCTGGCAGTCGAAGGGCTGCACTACGATGGCAGGGTGCGTGTCCGTCACCTTCTCGACGTGCTGGCTAATGACATCGGTCCTGAGAACATCAAGGAGAAGGTAGTGCGGCCACTGAAGGGGCTGATGGTGGCGCCATACTATGGCTGCCAGACCGTGCGGCCTTATGGTGACTACGACGACAACGAGCACCCCGATTCCATGGTGGGCATCCTCGAAGCATTGGGCGCCGATGTGTACCACCACAGTTACGAGGCCAGGTGCTGCGGCACGTCGCTGCTGACCACCAAGCCCGAGGTTGGGTTAGGGATGGCCGGCCGCATCCTGGCTGCTGCCAGCCCGGCCGACTGCATCGCTGCTGTCTGCCCAATGTGTCAGATGAATCTCGATACCTACCAGGACAAAGCCTCCCTCGTCATCGGCGAGGAGTTGCATATTCCCGTTTTCTTCCTGACACAGCTTATGGGGTTGGCGATGGGGATGTCGCAGAGACGGATGATGGTGCGCCGGAATATCACCTCCACCAAGCCCGCGCTGGCAAAGATGGAGAAGAATACAAGTAGACAAGTACAAGTACACAAATAGACAAGGAAATGGAAACCTGGCGACTCCTGGATGTCGGCCCGCGGTGGGTGGCGGGCGACATGGCCCCGGACGAGGTCGTGCTGACGGCACGCAGCCGGAACGCGGTGCCCAACACACTCCGCTTCCTGCAGTTCTCCCCTCGCTGTACACTCGTCGTCTACCACCAAGCGGTGGAACAGGAGATTCGCATCTCCTACTGACGCGAGCACTCCATCGAGACAAATAGGCGGCTGACCGGCGGCGGCGCACTCTGGCCGGAACTGCCCGCCGTGAGAAGGTGCGCATACGGGTCATGGACGTTGTGGAACTGGTGGCGCGGGTGATGGAGAGGTGATGGAGGGGTGATGGAACCAGTGAACGGATATCGGGGATCAGCCACCTGGTCGCTGTTCGCCGTTCACTGATCACCTACTTGGGGGTGACCAAGCCAGCGTCTGTGGCTTTGCTGGTCCTCACCGCCGTGGGCACGATGATCGTGGCCGCCAAAGGCCATGGGCTAGCCTACATACCAAACCAAACGGGGAGGAACTCTTGATGAAACTCTACCGCCTCGGCTCCGTATCCTGGCAAGATTCACAACTTCTGTACCACGCCCTGCCTCGCCTGGGCCGCGAGGGGGTGATCCTCTGCTCCCCCGCGACCACCTACGTTTGCATCGGCTATTTTCAGGACGTGGGGCAGGAGGTGGACGTGGAATTCTGCCGCCGACAAGGTATCCCCGTCTTCCGGCGTGAGGTCGGTGGTGGCGCCGTCTACCTTGATGGCGAGCAACTCTTCTTCCAGTTGGTTATTCATCGTGATAACCCACTCGTCCCCGCCGGCAAGTTGGCTTTCTACCGCAAGTTCCTGCAGGCTCCTATCGAGTCTTACCGCGCTCTGGGCATCCCTGCCGAATACCGGCCCGTCAACGACATCGTCGCCAATCAGCGCAAGGTCTCGGGTTGCGGCGCGGCGCAGATCGGCGATTACTACGTGCTGGTCGGCAATCTGATCGTGGACTTCAACTACCAAATGATGGCCCGCGTGCTCAAAGTGCCCGACGAGAAGTTCCGCGACAAGGTCTACAAGACGATCTACGAGAACCTCTCCACTGTCAAGCGGGAGATCGAGCCCGTCCCGCCGAGAGAGGAGTTATGGTCGCTGATGGCCGAGAAGTTCGTGGAGATGCTGGGGCCGATGGAAGTGCAGGCGACGGTGGACGAGGAGTGGCGCGCCAAGACGGACGAACTGGCAACACAGTTCCTCACCGATGAGTGGCTCTATCAGAAAAGACGGCCAGGTGCTGGACGCGAGGTCACCATCCGCGCGGGCGTGCAGGTCAAGCGGAAGATGCACAAAGCGCCCGGTGGCCTCATCCGCGCCACGACCGAGGTGCAGGACGGCGTTCTTACCGCCGTCTCCCTATCAGGTGACTTCTTCTTCTACCCGGAGGAGAAACTGGCTGCACTGGAAGCGGCTCTGGAGGGAGTGCCTGAGGCAGAAGCGGAGGCGGCCATCGCTCGCTTCTACAAGGAGCATGGTATCGAATCCCCCGGCGTCACCCCTGCCGATTTCGGTCGCGTCTTGGCCTGAGCGCCGTCGCGCCAGACACCATAGTTTGTCAATGTTTGTCAATCGTCTGGAGTGCATCGTCTCTGACGATGCCCTTCGACAAGCTCAGGACGCTGCGGCAAAGTTGGAGGCTTTCCACTCTCTTGCCGTAGTTTGTTGCTGGAAGACCACCGAACGGGACGCCACAGCTTGCTGTGGGCTATATGGTCCTCAGTCGTCTATCCATCACTCCTGACCATCAAAGGGCTCTGCAACTGGAGTCTCAGTAGTTCCAAAAAGCTCGCGGTGGACTGCCAAGTCCGGCAGAAGCAAATCTGGATCTACTGTGTCTCGCCATCGGCGAGCAGCAATGCATGACTAGCAATCTGCGATTTGCCTTCTATCCCGGCTGTCTGGTGCTGCAGCGCATGCCGCAATATGAGCTGGCCACCAAGCGGCTGCTGGCAGCGCTGGGCATTCGGCTCCAAGACATGCCTCAGGCCGCCTGTTGCGGCGCGCCCGTCGTGGAGTCCTTCTCCGACGAGTGGGTGTATCTGGCGGCCTACAACCTGGCCCTGGCCGAGCGTCTGGGCCTGGATGTTCTCACCGTGTGTGGAAGTTGCACAAACTCTCTCAAACGGGCGCGTCTGGCGTTGCGGGACCCTGAGGTGCGAGAAGATGTGAACAGGCGGCTTGCCGCGTTGGGACTGAGCGTCGAGGGACGGGCTGAGGTCAAACATCTGCTGCAGGTGCTGATGGAGCATCGAGCCGCGCTGCAGAAGCGCATGACTGTCCCTTTGCGGCTGAAGGTGGCGTTGACTTACCCCTGCCAGGTATTCCGCCCTGGTGATGTCGCCGCCTTCGACGATCCGCTGCAGCCGCAGAGCATGCATGAGTTGGTCGCGCTGACGGGAGCGGAGATCGTGGAGACGGGCGTAGAACACGAGTGCTGCGGTTCCACCCTCTACATGAGCAACCAACCTCTGGCGCTTTCGGCCGGGCGGCGCAAACTGGAAGCTTCTCGGGGTGCGGACGTGCTCGTGGATAGTTGCGGCAACTGCCACTGGCTTCTGGAGCGTATGCAGCGTGCCATCTGGGCTGAGGAACCACACAAGCGACTGCCGGTGCTGTTCATACCCCAGTTGATGGGGCTGGCGCTGGGACTTGCTCCCGATGAGTTGGGCGTGAACTCCCGCGTTGTAGCGCTGCTAGGGCGAGACGCAGATGATTGAGAACTGTACCCACTGCGGCTTGTGCAGGGAGGTGTGCCCGGCCGAGAAACTGGGCGGGCGAACCATCACCTCCCTGTTGAGCGGCGGTGACGAGTACTCCGCTTGGCTTTGCTCTTGCTGCCAACTTTGTCAGGAGGTCTGCCCGGAGGGCGTGGACATCCACCAGGTGATGATGTGCGAGAGGCGCCGGGAGCCGGCCCCTGATCCGCACCGTGGAGGCTTCGAGAACGTGTTGCGCTACGGCTATGCCTTCCCCATAATGGGGGACATCAACGCCATGCGTTCTGCTCATGGCCTGGATCGGGTGGAGCTCATCTCCGCTGAGCGGGTGAGGCTGTTGCTGCATTGTTCGCAGAGTGGTCAGCGGAAGAGCGGAACTAGCGGAAGGGCAACTGACAATCACCAGGAGACGAAGACGCTAATCCCCCACTCAGTGTCAGGGCAGGCCAAGTAGTCCGTGGCCCTTGGTGACTTTGTGCCTTTGTGGTGAGCAGCTCTGGATCGGGAGTACAACTCCCTCACATCAAGGGGAAGCACTGCTGTTTCCGCTCTTTGCGCTTTTCCGCTGACAAGGTCCCTTTGCCCCGTTAGGGCAATCGCATCTAATTTGGGAGGCTGAAAACGTGTGTTTCAGAGTGAAAAGGGTACGCTGATGGCGTCAAATGCCCCTT
>CAZPMV010000229.1:0-5321 GCA_964587335.1 uncultured Anaerolineales bacterium | reverse complement strand
GGCCTCAGCAACTCGATCTCACGGCCGAGGTTGAGGTCCAGCGTGGGCTCTCCATCGGGCACAAAGGTGAGGTAGTCAATGGCTTCTCCAGCTCTCAGCGTCTTCTCGACCTTATCTCCAACGGCCCGCGCGATTTCCTCCGGCTCGTAGAACGCTTGGCGCTCGACGCTCATCTTGATCGTGCGTCCCAACTGGCAGTACAGGCAAGAATAGGTACATACCTTGGGCGGGATGTTGTTGATTCCCAGGCTCCGCCCTAAGCGCCTGGATGGAACGGGTCCGAAAGCGATCATACTATTGACTCCCCTGAAAGAAGGTCATTCAGCCACAGAGTACACAGAGGAAAAACCAAGGTGGAACTCAAGATTGTTCAGCAGCAAACGCAAGAGGCATATCTGTGTACATCCGTTGAATCCGTGTTGATCCGTGTCCTATTCTTGCCTGGCTGAGCAGTTACAGATTCTCAAGATAGGTTTCGCGGATCTTCACGTATCCGGCTATGAAGGCATCATTTTCTTCGCCAGTGCCTATGGACACCCGCACAAACCCTGATGGCAGTTGATTTGATAGGTCCTGGACCAAAACGCCAATGTCGCTAAGCCTTTTTGCGATTTCAGGAATCTCCGTCTTCACCAGTAAGAAGTTGCTGCAACTTTGACATACGCGGGCTGCCAATTCATTCAGTGTTCTCCATACCCTCTCTCTTTCCTCAACGACTCGCTGAACGTTTCTCCTCACATAGTCGGGATGGTTCAATGCTTCTATCGCCGCATACAGACTGGGTTGGGGTAGAAACGCATAGAACGAGGAGAATGCATCCCCAAAAGCCTCTCCAGCGATGATGTAGCCGATTCGAGCGCCTGCCAGGCTGAAGGCCTTGTCCATCGTCCTCGTAACTGCAAGATTAGGATGATCGTGCACCATGTCGGCGAAAGTTACGCCGGAAAACTCGTAGTAGGCTTCATCTACGACAAGGAGCACGCCCGTATTCTCGATCATAGCCTCAACTGCCTGCCGCTCCAGGAGGATCTTACCTGTCGGGTTGTTGGGGTTATCTACGATCACCAGACAGGGCTCCTTCAACTGATCCATCAGCAAGTTGATGTCCAAATCGAATTGCGGGGGGCTGAGCCGGATGCTGACCAACTTCGTGGCGAACTGCTTGGCGGCTTGAACGGTCGGAAAGAAGGATGGGCTCACTACAATGATCTTTCTGCCTTGGGAGAAGGCGTGGACCACCTCCCTGAGCAGAATGTCTGATCCGGGACCCAGAACGACGTGCTCTTCCAGGACTCCTGAGTAGCCAGCCAAGAGCGCACGTAGCCGCCCCAGGTCTTCAGGGTCGGCGTAGCGATTTAGCTTCGCTAGACCCCTCCGAGCGGCCTCGATGACCTCCCGCGGAGGGAGGTAAGGCGCCTCGTTCATGTTCAGTTTGATGCTCTTCCTCAGCACCTGACCGCCACCATCATTACTTCCTTGTAGCCCACCGTGACCTCTATATATCCACAGAGCAGTTCATCCAGTTCAAAATTACCCGTATCTACTCTCAGACAGTCCAGCTTGCTTAGCTTGTCCCTGGTTCCCACCACCACGATGTTCTCCCTGCCGACTCGCTCTATCACTTCCGGGGTGAACTGCTTGCTCCCTCTGCCAAAGATGAACCCGTTGCCCCCTATGGGAGTCACAATGATGTTTCTCTTCCTATATCTTTCGAGCAGGCCCAGGATGCCCTTCTCGTTCAAGTCCCTTCCCACCAACTCCCCACCGCAAACCGCATCTATGCCCAAGAGCGTCTTGGGGACCTCCATCGCACCGGCGATGGCCTTCAGCGTCGTCCCGGGGCCGAGCAGGTACAAGGTCTCCTGGTCCATCTCCTCGACGATGTACGCAGCGATCTCCTTCTTGCTCTCTACAGAGGACACGTTGACGTTCGAAGCCGCTTTGCCCGGCTGCAAGAAGCTCCGCACGTTGGGGACGAGGAGGTAGCCGTATAGCCTGGAGGCCAATCTGTCTTCTCTGAAGGCCTCTTCGTCTATATCCAACACTTCCTCTTCCGTGACGTCGGTGCCTTCCACAAAGGCATCCACCATCTTGGCCGCTGCTCTGGCGCTGAGCGCAAACACCGAACTGAAGACCTTGACTCCAGAAGGTACCGCGACGACCGGTATCCTGAGCCCGATTGCGTCGTAGATATCCCTGGCGGTGCCGTCACCACCGACGAAGATCAGTAGTTCAATGCCGCGATCCACCATCTCGGCGGCGATTCTCTTCGTGTCCCTCGCCGTGGTCTCCTCGCCCACCTCCCCGATGACCGTGAACGGCATGCCGAACGCTTCGACGTGCTCCTCTCCCATCTTGCCAGGCGCGACGAATAGGGTGATGTCGCCTTTGCTCTCAATGCGGGACAGGCACTCCTTCGTCCTCCTGGGAGTGACCGGCCTGGCGCCCAGTTCCAATGCCTTCTTGTATATCCCTCCATCAGTCCCCTTGAGGCCGACGCTACCGCCCATCCCGGCCACGGGATTCACGATCAGGCCGACTATGTTCTTCATGACCTTGCTTTCCTTTCCAGGTCGCTACTGCCGGTCAGCACAGCGACCACACAGGCGATCCAGACCCCCACCGGGGCCAATACAGTTCAGTTAGGAGGGAGTTGAACTCCCGACCTCGGCAGTGCAACTGCCTCAGAACGGCTTATCTGAACCGTATTGCCACTAGGGCCGTGCCGCGGGAGCAGGATACGCACCTCCTCGTCCCTGATGCAGGCCGCAGCAGCGGGAGCCAGCAATGGGTGGTGTCCCACGCATTCCCGCAGGCGGGCCAGGTGGCCGGTCGCTCCCATCTCAAACTCTCCTCGCCGCCAGATACCCCTCCTCGATGGCGTTGATGATCTTACGTGGTTGGGCAGCGTCGCCAACGACGATTGGGCCAAGGTCCCGAAGCACGTGCGCCAGTTCATTCGATGGTGTTGCCGCTCGGGCCAGCACCACCTGGTCGGCGGGGACGATACGCTCCTCTCCGGCCTTATCCAGCACCAACACACCGTCCGCCTGAATCGCCTCCACCTCGACGCGGGTCATAATCTCCACACCATGCTTCTTTAGCTCTCGCAAGAGGTAATCGCGGTAGAGCGGCTCAATGCTGCGCCCTATCGTCTCGTACCGCTTGAGCACGGTCACCCCGTTCCCCTGTACAGCCAGGTATTCCGCCGCCTCCAGCCCCAGCATTCCCCCACCGACGATGGCAAAGCGCTGCCCTGTGAAACGCATCTGGCGGGCCAGGAGTTCCTGAGCCACGAGCACATTCGGCCCGTCCACACCGGCGATAGGCGGGATGGCAGGCCGGGACCCCGTGGCGACGATCACTACGTCGGGTTTCAAGCCCCTCACCTTTTCTGCATCCAGCGGTCTTCCCAGGTGGACCTCTACCCCCAGGCGGGCCAACTCGTGGGCGAAGTACTCGGGGATCCAGTTGAGCTTGTCTTTCCCCGGTGGGACCGCCGCGACGTTGAGCATACCGCCCAGACGGGGTTCCTGTTCGTAGAGTGTCACCCGGTGCCCGCGCAGCGCTGCCACCCGCGCGGCCTCCATCCCCGCCGGACCGCCGCCAACCACCAACACCCGCTTGGGGACCGGCGCCGGTTCGAGTCGGCACTCTTCAGGCGACCTGCCGACGGTGGCGTTGACCGAGCAGCGCAGGGGGGCGTCGGCTATGTGGCGGGCGATCACGCACTCGTTGCAGCCGATACACCGCCGGATGGAGGCGACCTCCCCGGCCTGGGCCTTGTTGGGCCACTGGGGATCGGCGTTGAGCGCCCGCCCCAGGGCGACGAAATCCGCTTTCCCCGCCTCCAGGATCTCCTCGGCCACCCCTGGCTCGCGGATGACACCTACGGCAATCACGGGGATGGAAACCGCTGCCTTGATCCTCTCGGCCAGGTAGACCCGCCACGCCTGGGGATAGGGCATCGGTTCCAACCGTTTCTCCTTACCCCCCAGGCCGAAATCGGGGTGGAGTGCATCCGCCCCTGCCTCCTCCAGGCGACGAGCGAACCAGCACCCCTCCTCCGACGTCACCCCTCCCTCTATCATATCCTCGGCGACCAGGCGCACCATGACGGGGAAATCAACGCCCACGCGACGCTTGATTCTCTGTACGATCTCTACCAGAAAGCGTATCCTGTTCTCACGATCTCCGCCGTACTCGTCCTGTCGCTTGTTGGTCAGCGGAGAAAGGAACTGGTTGATGAGCAAGCCGTGGCAGGCCTGCAGTTCCACGGCATCGAATCCCGCCTGTTTTGCCCGCCGCGCCGCCCCTACGTACTCCTCGACCACCTCCACCACTTCTTCACGGGAGAGCGCCCTGGGAACGAGGCCATCTTTGGATCGGGGCACAGTCGAAGGGGCAATTGGGGTCTCCCCTTCGATATAACGCAGGCCGGCGTTCATCCCCGGATGGGTGAGTTCCACGGCGGCCTTGGCGCCACCCAGGTGGATGGCGTCCGTCAGACGGCGCAGGCCGGGGATGAACACATCCTCGTCGAAGCGTGGCTGAGCCGCGCCGTGGCGGGCCAGCGGGTAAGCGATGCACACGTTCTCCACTGTGACTAACCCCACTCCGCCCCCGGCCCGCTCCGCGTAGTAGAGAAGCAGTTCCTCGCTGACCGTTCCGTCCTCCCCCGCCAGGTTGGTGGAGATGGGCGGCATGATGAGCCGATTCTTCAGTGCCATCGTCCCGATCGAACCGGGTACAAACAAGGCTGGGAACATTGTTCACCTCCCCCAACTCATCTGCCGGTGCCTGAATGTACCAGGTGGCAGTAAGCTCAAACACTACCCCAATCGGGCTAACCTTGCGGGCCTCAGCGCCCACGACTCCTACCTGGGAAGCGGGACAGTCGAGCGAACCATCAATTGACGTACTTGAGCAATTCTCCTTCCAACGCATGTCTGGGCAACGCGCCCACCTTGGTGCCTGCCAACTGCCCCCCCTTGAAAATCAGGAGAGTAGGAATGGACATGATCTGATACCGCCCCGCTACCTCACGGTTATGGTCTACATCCAGTTTTCCAAAAACGATCTGGCCCTGATAGTCGCGCGCCAATTCTTCAATCACAGGAGCGACCATCCTGCAAGGAGCACACCACTCGGCCCAACAGTCCACGACTAATATGGAGTACTTTTGGACAGCCTGATCGAAATTGCGCTCCGTCAGGATCAGTGGCCCGGTGGGGGCATCCACCAGCCGTTCGGCCAGCGCCATCTTGGCTTCCTTCGCCTCCATGATCTCGGCGTAGCGGGACGAACCGTAGCGCAGCACG
>CAZPMV010000228.1:0-5352 GCA_964587335.1 uncultured Anaerolineales bacterium | reverse complement strand
CCCACCTCGATGATGCGGCCTTCCTCCAGGGCGATGATCTTGTCGGCGTTGCGGATGGTGCTCAGCCGGTGGGCGATGACCAGCGAGGTTCGACCCGCTAGCACCGATTCCAGCGCCTGCTGGATCAAATACTCCGCCTCAGCGTCCACCGACGAGGTGGCCTCGTCCAGGATGAGGATGCGCGGGTCGGCCAGGATGGCCCGCGCCAGGGATAACCGCTGCTTCTGGCCGCCACTCAGTTTGACGCCCCGCTCGCCTATCTCGGTATCGTAGCCTTCGGGCAGTGTCTCGATGAACTCGTGAGCGTAGGCAGCCTTGGTCGCGGCGATGAGTTCATCGTCCGTGGCGTCTGGCTTGCCATGGAGCAGGTTGTCGCGCACGGTGGTGTTGAAAAGGAAAGTGTCCTGCAGCACCACGGCCACGTGTCTGCGCAGCGACGCCAGGGTGATGTCCCGCAAATCGTGACCGTCCAGGGTGATGCGCCCCTGGATTGGATCGTAGAAGCGGCTGAGCAGGCGGCCGATGCTGGTCTTTCCCGCGCCGCTGGGGCCGACGAGCGCTACCATCTCGCCTGGCTTCATACTGAAGGCCACGTCTCGCAGTACCTCGCGCTTCTCTGAGCCTGTCGAAGGGTCACCTGTGTCGTAGCGGAAGGACACGCTGTCGAAGGCCACCTCGCCCCGCACGTGGGGCAGTTCCATCGCATCTGGTGCGTCCACGATGTCTGATGTCACATCCAGCAGTTCGAAGATGCGCTCGCCGGCAGCGATGGCTTCCTGGAAGATGTTGTCTATCTCAGTCAGCCGGTTGATAGGCTGGTAGAACGAGGTGATGTAGGAGAGGAAGGCGACCATCGTGCCCAGCGAGAGTTCGCCGCGCACGACCATTGCCGCGCCAACCCCCAGCACGATGGCCGTTCCCAGCGAGGCCACGAAGCGCATGGCGGGGAAGAACGTGGACCAATAGCGGATGCCCGCCACACGCGCTTGGTAGTAGCTCTCGCTCTCGGCAGCGAAGCGTTCCAGTTCCCGCTCCTCCTGCCCAAAGGCCTGGATGACCCGGATACCGGACAGGCTATCCTGCAGCCGGGCGTTGATGTGACCCAGCCGGTCGCGCACGCGGCGGTAGATGGGACGGATGCGGGTGTTGAAGTAGCGCAGTGCCACGGCCAGCACCGGCACGGGCAGGAGTACAGCGAGGGCCAAGCGCCAGTCCAGCAGAAAGAGGATGACGGACACGCCGAGCAGCCGCAGCAGGTCTACTGCCGTCAGCGCCGATCCGTGGGTCACGAAGTTCTCCAGGGCGTTGACGTCGTTGGTCACGCGGGACATCAATTCGCCGGTGGATGTATGCTCGAAGAAAGAGAGCGACAGCCGTTGTAGGTAGGCGTAGAGGCGCACCCGCAGATCGAAGATGAACCGCTGGCCCAGCGCATGGCGGATGTACAGATCGCCAGCGTTGGCCAGTTGCTGCAGCGCGTACACGCCCACCAGGGATGCGACGAGCAAGCCCAAGCGAGTCAGGTCGCGGCCACCGATGACTTCATCCACGATCACTTTCTGGAACAGAGGCGGTATCAGCCCTAATCCTGTTAAACCCAGGAGCAAGATAGCGCTGATCAGCAGGGTCTTCCAGTAGGGGGTGAGGAAACCAAACAGCCGTTTCAGTATTTGCATAGTCATCTCCTCCGGGCCACGTCTGATGAGCGGCTAATCCGCCCGTTTCTCTGCCAGCAGGCTGGTGCCGAGCAAGCCCAGCGACAGGCAGGCGAACGCCGTCACCCCGAAGGTCGGACGGATGCCCAGGGCACTGGCCAGCATGCCGCTCAGCCAGGGGCCGCCGAACATGCCGATGGCGTAGGCTGCCTGGTGCAACCCCGTGGCCGTCGTATGCCGCTTGGTCTGGTTCTTCGTCTTCAAACCTGACCCATGTTGGCTGCGCAAGCCATCAGTTCATGTATCTCCAGCGGCTCGCTCTTGGTCGGATCGCGCACCAGGGAGAGAGCTCCTTGCTCACACTTGGAGACACACACGCCGCAGCCCATGCAGACTGTCACATCCACGACGGCAGTGCCATTGCTCACCGAAATGGCTGCAAATTGACAGAACTCACTGCAGGCGCCGCAGCCAGTGCAGAGGTCTGCATCTACCTGGCTGATGTAGCCGGAGGAGGCCAGCATCGGCGTGCCATGCCGCTGGGCCTGCATAGCTCCGCAGCAGCAGGCGCAGCAATTGCAGATGGCGTAGAAGCGGCCCAGCATGGCGTCTTTGAAGAAGGCGTGAGACACGTGACCTCGTTCCTGCTCGGCCCGCAGGATCTCCACGGCTTCTTCTTGCGTGATCCAGCGGGAACGGCGCTGGTGATGCTCGGCGACGAAACTGGCGAAGGGCTCGCCGACGATCAGGCAGACGTCCAGAGGCTGGCAAGGATTGGGACGCGAGGCGCGGCAGGGGCACTCCAGTACGACGATGTGGTCAGGGTTGCGCAGCACTATGTCGCGGGCACGGGTGTAGGGGATCACCTGCTCCAGGTCGGTCAGCGTGATCTCCTGCTGGACGGTGACCAGCCGCTTGGCCGCCTCCAGGGGCACGACCTTGCCGTGGTAGGTGTCGGCGAAGGTGACCCTGTCGGGGTTTTGGTGATCGGTTGGCCGGGGCGAGAACAGCGGTGATAACCTGCGCACCAGGGGCCCAAAGGCGCGGGCCAGCGGATGCTCTCCGGTCCCGATGCCGATGTAGAGATAGGGCCAGCGAAGGTACACGTATCCGTGCAGCCAGTCGAAGAATGAGAAGCCTGGCGTGCGGCGTGCCTCGCGGGTGAAGGCGCGCGTGGAGGGTCGTGGCCAGCGAGGCCAGGATCTGCGTTTCATCGTTTGCCCCTTTCTCGCAACCGCTTGGCGATCTCGCTCTCGTACTCTGGGAAGTAGCGGCCGATCACCGTGAGATGGAAGGAGCGTAGAATCGATTCTTTGGATTCCCGTTCCAAGAGGAAGCGAAAGGACTCGCTCACCAGGGCTTCGGGGGTGGCCTTACCGCCGGCGAGCCTCTCGTAGTCGGCTTTCCGCAGAGTCACCCGATGGTGGGTCTCGCTGCTTCTTTCTCTCACAGTGACCTCGAACTCGTAGCCGTCATTGTGTTCCGATGTCTTGACTTCGATGTTTGCCATGGTTCACCTTGCGCTGATGTTTGTGGAGAGCATTCGCTACATTCGCATATTCGTGCTATTCGTGATGAAGCGCCAGTCGTTCGAGACAAGGGTCCGGTACTGGATTATACCAGGGCGATGCCAACAGCGCAACAACAGCCGGAGATGCTCTGCGTGCCGGTTGGGTCGCTCGCCCTGGCCGCGCGAAGATGAGGGCTGGCAGGCCTGTTGATCGCACTGGTTCGTCCACGTTTCATCTCTACCCTAGCTGCTGCGCTGAACTGCGATATCTCCCTCGGAAAACCTGCTTGACGTGGCAACACGGTTGTGCTATACTTATTGATGCAAGGGATGCAAGGGATGCAAGGGATGCAAGGGATGCAAGGGATGCAAGGGCATTCTGCACCCTCCTAACCAGATTGCTAGAGCCAGGATAGCAGAGTCCAGCATTCGTGGCGAGGAGCACTCGCATGGGGCACTCATTCTTGTGGAAGCCAATGGGGTGGAGAATCTATGCCAGTGGCTGTCTGGTGATGGCCTTTCTCGGTCTTTTCCTGACGGGCAGCCATGCCAATCGCTGGCAGATCAACCAGAGCACAACCACCTACTACGTGCGTCTTGATGGAGGCCCTCCTGGACACTGCACGGGTCTTGTGAACGCGCCCTACCCGGGCAGTGGGACTTCTCAGCCTTGCGCCTGGGATCATCCGCTCCGAGCATTCCCTCCCGGTGGCCCACCGCGCATCGTTGGCGGCGATACCCTCATCATCGAAGCCGGCAGCTATATGATGGGTCACGGCGCGCCCGAGGCTGACCAGGAGGATGGAATCTGCGCCTCAGATTATCCGTGGGCCTGCCACATGTCACCCATTCCCAGTGGCCCTGACGCTGAACATCCCACTCGCATCCTCGGAGCTGGCTGGGATACCGGATGCTCCAGCCCTCCCGAACTGTGGGGCACCGAACGGGCAGACATGGTCCTCAACCTCACCGACGCCAACAACGTCGAGCTCGCTTGCCTGGAGGTCACCGATCACTCCGACTGTGTGGAATTCCACACAGGAGGCCTGGCCTGCAAGCGCGACAGCTACCCCTTTGGCTCCTGGGCCGCCACTGGCATCTACGCCGAAGACTCCGCCAACGTTCGTCTCAAGGATCTCAATATCCACGGCCTCGCCAGTGGCGGGGTCTGGGCCGGGCGGCTGGCCGATTGGACGGTGGAAGGTGTGCGCATCGCCGGAAACGGCTGGGTCGGCTGGGATGGCGACATTGACGGCGGCGACTCGAACTCAGGCACCATGCTCTTCCGACGCTGGACGATAGAGTGGAACGGCTGTGGCGAGACCTGGCCCGACGGCGAGCCGACCGGCTGTTGGGCCCAGACGGCCGGGGGCTATGGCGACGGGGTCGGCACTGGCGCCACAGGTGGGCACTGGATCATCGAGGACTCGGCCTTTCTGCATAACACCTCCGACGGCCTCGACCTTCTCTACGTCCGCGAGGAGGGGTCTTCCATTGAAATCCGTCGTACCATCGCTGAAGGCAACGCCGGCAATCAGATCAAGACCAGCGGCCCGACCCTCATCGAGAACTCGATCATCGTCGGCAACTGCGGCTTCTTCGACGGCCAGCCCTTCGCCTTCCATGTTGACAACTGTCGTGCCCTTGGCACGGCCCTTGCCCTCGATCTGAAACCGGGCGACCAGGTCACCGTGACCAACAGCACGCTCACCAGCGAGGGGGACTGCCTGGTAACTGGGGAATGCTATGGAACCTGCGACGGTTCCGAGTCGGTTCTGATGCGCAGCAGCATCTTCCAGGGGCACACCGACTTCCTGCAGCCTGAGGAGAACACCTGTCTCGTCTGGACAGGGGGCTTCCCCCACGATCCTTTCGACATTGATTACTCGGTGATCAACGACGTGAAGCACGATCCCTGCCCGGGCCCTCACGACATCTGCGGGGTCTCTCCTGGCCTGGTCAACGCCTCGATTGACGCTTTTGATGCCCATCTCCTCCCGGACAGCCCGGCCATTGACGTCGGCAGCAACGAAACCGCGCCGGAGGTAGACTTCGATGGCAATCCACGCCCTCTCGATGGCGACTTGGATGGGATAGCTGTGGTGGACATAGGTGCGGATGAGTTCACGCTCTTCGCCGACCTCGACTACGACTGCGACGTGGACGTAGTGGACATCATGATGGTTG
>CAZPMV010000227.1:0-5362 GCA_964587335.1 uncultured Anaerolineales bacterium | reverse complement strand
GATTGTCCGCCGCTACGGTGTCCATCTCCCCCGGCTACGCCGCATCGAACAGGTTAGCGACCGTGGTGCCCAGATGCGTTCTACCAGCACCGGTCAGTACTTCAAGAAGTTGGGTATTGAGCGGCTCTTTGCCCGGCCTCGCACGCCTAACGACAATGCCGAGGTGGAGTCTCTGTTTGCCACCGTCAAGACCCATCCGGTTTACCCGAGGTATTTCCTTGGGGAGACTGAAGCGGTGCGCTACTTCAGCGACTTCTTCCCCTGGTACAACAACGTCCACCCGCATACCCGCTTGGAGATGCTCACGCCGGAGCAGGTGCACAGTGGTCAAGGAGCATCTATCCTGGCCCAGCGAGCCGAGATCAAGGCCCAAACGCTGGTCAGGAGACGGGCCTATTATGACGGCCTGCGGACAGAGGATCCCGATCTGCGAGAGGAGGTGCTTATCGAAATCGACCTATCCGATGTGCATACCTGGCCTTGCTATTCTTGGCAGGGCCCCGATTCGCCTCCCGCAAAACAGGCGACACCTTCTGGTTAACTCACCGATCTCGTCTATTTCTGTAGGTGGCTCAGGTCGTTGTTGGTTGGAAAGAGACAACTATGAAAACTACGCTACTTGGAAATACAGGCATCAAAGTCAGTGCGTTATGTCTAGGAACGATGCACTTTGGCAGTCGTGACACCGAGGAAACGTCGTATCAGTTGCTGGATCAATACGTGGAGGCGGGGGGGACGTTTCTAGACACTGCCAACATTTATTCCTTCTGGATACCAGGCTCCGTTGGTGGCGAGAGCGAGGTTCTATTGGGCAAGTGGATGAAGAAGCGCAGGAACCGTTCCCAGATGTTCGTCGCCACCAAAGTAGGATTTGCATATCCTGGTGTTGAGCAGGGGCTGAGGGCTCATCAGATAGAAGCAGAGTGTGAGAAAAGTCTCAAGCGGTTGGGCATTGAAACTATTGACCTCTATTATGCCCACATAGATGATCGAAACACGCCGATGGAAGAGACAATGGAAGCTTTTGATCGGCTCGTGCAAGCCGGCAAGGTGCGCTTTATCGGAGCGAGTAATTTCTCAGCTTGGCGTTTGGAAGAGGCGCGCTGGGTAGGCCAAACACACAGATGGGCCGAGTATTGCTGTATCCAGCAGCGCTATTCTTATGTACGCCCTAACCCTGGTGGTCGCTTTGATCCTCAGATCGCGGCTAATGAGGATTTGTTAGACTACTGCCGCACCAGAGGCATCACATTGCTGGCCTACTCGCCTCTGTTAGGCGGTGCTTACACTCGCGCTGACCGCTCATTCCCAGAGCAGTGTTTGGGTCCTGATACCGATGGACGTCTAGCAGTGTTGAAATCTGTTGCCAATGAATTCGGAGCAACCGCCAATCAGGTTGTGTATGCGTGGATGATGCAAAGCGAGCCCTCTGTGATTCCCTTGCTGGCTGCCAGCACTGCTGAGCAGATGCAGGAGAACCTGGGTGCACTAGATATTGAGCTCAGTAGTGAACAAATGGATCGGTTAAACAGTGCCTGCGCTGGTGGTACCGCTTGGTGAAAATCCTATGGCTATGAACGAGGAGGAGGCTCTTATGTCTATCCAGTCAACCAACCATATCTCCACGGATAGCAAAGACAGAACACGGGTTCACTATCACACGTTTTCTCATGTTTTCTTTCTCTACCGGACACTTTCTACCGAAGCAGGTATCTGAAATGCTATAGGGATAGTCAAGCCTTCGTTCAAGAAATGTTCGAGCAGGTCCAAGCCGAGTTTGAAGAGGCTCAGGTCACAGCGGTCTGTACGATGGATGATTTTGACCCAATCATCTCGCTTGGTAACGACGCCCAAGTAGACAATCCAGATGTAGGCCAGGCAAGCTGCAATCATCAGCCGAGCCAGACGCGCTGGCTCCGAGATGTGGCTCTTATGCAAGTTGAAACCGCGGCTTTTCTGATCAGAGAAGAAGGTTTCAATGCGGAACCGCTTTTCATACCAATAGCAGGCCTCCTCCGCCAGTTCCATGTTGGTAATCAGGCAAGTATACAACAAGTTCTACAAGGACTACGAGGGGTTCTATTCGGCGATCTGGAACTGCCTGGAGCAAACTGATACGACCTACAAAGAGGAACTGGAAGCTCTGCTCAATCCCAAGTTCCAGACTCTTCGAAACGTCAGTTTTCAACCTTAACGAGTATACCTATGCACTTGTCTACTTGTTTTCTTGAGAACACCCTAAGAATCCCCGTGCCCTCTGTGCCTCAGTGGCGAGTCTGGCAGTTCTTTCAGTGGAGTCTTGTTCACGTTTGACAGCAAACGCTATGGCTGACAAGAGAGTATCGAAGAAGATCAACGTGCGCGGCGTGGTGCAAGGGGTGGGCTTCCGACCCTTTGTCTACCGCCTGGCGCGCGAGCATGGGCTTACCGGCTGGGTGCTCAATCATTCCAGAGGTGTGGAGATCGAGGCCGAAGGGACCGAGACGGCGCTGGCAGCATTCGTGCACGACCTGGAGGCGCAGGCCCCGCCGCTGGCCCACATTGAAGGCATTGAGGTGGCCGACGCACCGCTGGTGGGCCAGGCGCTCTTCGAGATCCGCCATAGCGTGGTCGAGGAGGATAATGGCAGCGAAACCCCGCCCCTGCTCATCTCGCCGGACATCGCCACCTGCCCCGATTGTCTGCGGGAACTGCTGGATGCAAATGATCGCCGCTATCGCTATCCCTTCACCAACTGCACCAATTGCGGGCCTCGCTTCACCATCATCGCTGACATCCCCTATGACCGGCCTCTGACCACCATGCGGGACTTTATCATGTGCCCGCAATGCCAGGCGGAGTACGATGATCCGCTGGACAGGCGGTTTCACGCGCAGCCGAATGCGTGTCCGGTGTGCGGGCCGCACATCTGGCTAGTTCCAAGTTCCAAGTTTCTGGTTTCAGGTTCCAACCTGCAACTTGCAGCACTGAAACGTGAAACTGGGGACGTCATTGCGCAGGCCGCTCACTTGTTGCAGGATGGCGTTATCATGGCCATCAAGGGATTGGGGGGATTCCATCTGGCTTGCGATGCTACCAGCGAGGGCACTGTGCGAACGCTGCGGGAGCGCAAGGGCCGTCCAGCCAAGCCGTTGGCGGTGATGATGGCCACGCTGGAGGAGGTCAAGCAGCACTGCTGGGTCTCCAAAGAGGAAGAGCAGCTACTCATCTCGCCGCAGCGCCCCATCGTGCTGCTGGCGTGGAAGCTCGGATCGAACATCTCCCGGCTGGTGGCCCCGGGCAACAACTATCTGGGCGTCATGCTCCCTTACACACCACTGCACCACGTGCTGCTGCGAGACGTGGGCCGACCATCGGTGATGACCAGCGGTAACCTGTCCGAGGAGCCCATCGCCCGCGACAACGATGAGGCACTGCGCCGTCTGGGTCACCTGGCCGATGTCTTCTTGGTGCACAACCGGGAGATCTATGCACGGTATGACGACAGTGTGTGGTTCGCACCCAACGTTTCACGTACCAACCCGAAATCCGAAACACCAGTATCAAAAACCCGCATCCCGCAGCCAATCCGCCGCTCGCGAGGGTACGCGCCCTTTCCTGTGAAACTGCCCTTCAAGATGCGGGAGATTCTGGCTTGCGGAGCGGAACTGAAGAACACCTTCTGCGTCACCAGAGGTGAATACGCCTTCCTCAGCCAGCACATAGGCAACCTGGAGAACCTGGAGACGCTGGAGCATTTCGAGACCAGCATCGAACTCTACAAGCGGTTGTTCCGCATCGAGCCGGAGATCATCGCCTACGACCTGCATCCGGAATACCTGGCAACGAAATACGCAAAATCGCTGATCGCTGATCGCCAATCGCCAGTCGCTGTGCAGCACCACCACGCGCACATCGCCACTTGCTTGGCCGACAATGGCTGGCCTCCGGACGACGGGCCGGTCATCGGCGTGGCCTGGGATGGCACAGGCTACGGCAGCGACGGGCGTATATGGGGCGGTGAGTTCCTGGTGGCCGACTACCGTGGCTTCCAGCGAGCGACCCACCTGGAGTACCTGCCCATGCCCGGTGGCGAAGCGGCCATTCGTTACCCGTATCGGCTGACCCTCGGCTACCTGTATGCTCTTGCGGGCCAGTTGCCTCCGCTTCCATCCTTGGCCGACGTCAGCGAAGAGGAGAAGCGAATCATCCAGCAGCAGGTGGACCAGGGAATCAACTGCCCGCAGACGTCGGCCGGCGGCAGGCTGTTCGATGCCGTCTCGGCGCTGCTGGGGATACGGAAGCGGACCACCTACGAGGCGCAGGCGGCCATCGAACTGGAGATGATGGCGCAGACCGCCTATCGTCCATCGCTAATCGCTGACCGCCAATCACCCATCGTAGGTTACCCGTTTGGGATTGAAGAGAGCGAGAGTGAGAAAGTGATCCGATTGCGACCCCTCTTTGGGTCGCTGATGTCCGACCTACAGGACGGAGTGCCTGTCGCCGACATAGCTTACCGTTTTCACGTCACGGTGGCAGAGATGATGCGGACTGTGTGCGAGCGGATCGCCGAAGAGACCGGCCTGCGCACAGCGGCACTGAGCGGCGGATGTTTCCAGAACCGCCTGCTTCTGGCGCTGGTTGTGCCGCGGCTGCGAGAGGCAGGCTTTCGAGTCCTACTTCACCGCCAGGTGCCGTGCAACGACGGCGGCATCTCGCTGGGACAGGCGGTCATCGCCAACTTCGGCGCACCGTTGCTGTCAGCGGAAGAACGGAAGGAACGGAAGGGACTGGGCCTGACGTGAAGGAATCCCCGCATGGGGGCAAAAGCCGCACATGGAGCGTGGAGCAGCCTTTCTAGGCTGCTTGGCAGGCTCGAAAGCCTGCCCCACGTGTCACTTCTGCCGTAGCGCGAATCCTCCATAAGCAGTATGAGGGAGTTGCACTCCCGAACAAGAACTGGAGTCCAACTCCTCGCCATCAAGAAAGAGCGTGAAGAACTATGTGTTTAGCCATACCAACATTGATCACATCCATCGAAGGGACCAACGCCCAGGCCGAAATCGGCGGGGTTGAGCGCACCATCAGCATCGCCCTGACGCCCGACGCCAAGCTAGGCGACTACGTGCTGGTGCATACCGGCTTTGCCATTGGCATCGTGGACGAAGAAGAGGCGCAAGAGACGCTACGGCTGTTGAGAGAGCTGGCCGAGTTCTACGATGAAGAGACGATTGCAGCCGAAATGGTACCAACGACCGTCGACGAAAGACGAGGGTAGTCAGCGTTCGTCGTCGGCCACTGGTCATTCGTCCTTTGTCTGATGGCAACAAGAGAGTGCTCTCTGCAAGTACCCTCCCCACCATCTCGGCTGAGAGTAGCC
>CAZPMV010000226.1:3827-5396 GCA_964587335.1 uncultured Anaerolineales bacterium | reverse complement strand
TCTGGCCTACCGCACCTGGGGCTGCTTCAGCCTGGAGTACCGGGTGGACCGTGACGGGGTGACCATCGTCTGGGGACCGATGCTCCGGGCAGTGCCCATGGGGCAAATCGAGCGCATCGTGCGCGCGGGGGCGCCGTCGGAGAGACCGCGTCGGTGGCCCTGGCCCGGCCCCTACGCTGCCACACGCAGCGAGAGTCCGTTGGGCCAGTTGCTCTTCTATGCCACGCGACCGCCTGCGGAGCAACTGCTGCTCGTTACTCCCAGGATGGTGTACGGCATCTCCCCGGCCGAGCAGGAGCGCTTCCTGGAAGCCTTGCAGGAGCGGCATCTGATGGGCCCGGCCCGAATCCTGCCCACGGAGCCCACGTGGCCTCGCCCGTGGCGCTGGCGTTTCTGGCAAGACCGCGTAGGGCAAGGATTGCTGCTGACGGGCCTGTTGCTTTGCCTGGCCCTCTTCGGCTTCCTGGCTTTCCGCTTCCCGGTTCTGCCTGAGAGCGTACCCTTGCACTTCGACGCCGCTGGTCAGCCGGACCGCATTGGGCCGCGCCAGGGGCTTTTCCTGTTGCCGCTCATCGGGTTGCTGGCCTGGGGAATCAACGCTGTCTGGGGCGGTGTGATCTACCGCCGCCAGAGGTTGGCGGCCTATCTGCTGTGGGGCGGAGCGATAGCCGTGCAGGTCATCGCTGGGCTGGCGCTGTGGGGACTGATCGGCTGATGGATGTGCAGCGTTTGCTGTTGGGCCTTGTGATCAGCGCAGCCATCGGCGGCCTGGGCTATTGGCGTGGGGCGCTTTCCGCCAGCGGCGTGCTGGGGGCAGTAATCACTGGCACGGCGATTTTCGGTCTAGGCAGTGTGGTCTGGGGGGTGGTGCTTATCGCCTTCTTCATCAGTTCCAGCTCGCTATCACACTACCGCGCCGCGCAGAAAAGACATCTGGCGGAGAAGTTTGAGAAGGGATACCGGCGAGACCTGGGGCAGACGCTGGCCAACGGTGGGTGGGGGGCGCTATTGGCTTTGGCTGTCGCGCTCGTGGGAAGGGACAACACTTGGTACCCGATGCTGGCGCTGGGCTATTTCGGAGCCATGGCCGCGGTGAACGGCGATACCTGGGCCACGGAATTGGGCGTGCTTTCGCCGGAAGCGCCGCGGCTGATCACCACCGGCCAGCGGGTGCCTGTAGGCACGTCGGGGGCGATCACGCGGAGCGGCACGCTGGCCGCATTGGCCGGGAGCAGCTTCATTGCCGTCTGCACCTTCCTGTTCATCCAAGGCGCTTCGCTGGTCACCGCTGGCCGTTGGCATCTGTCGGACTGGTTTGTGCTACCGGTGGTGAGCGTGGCCGGGCTGGTGGGAGCCATGCTCGATAGCCTGCTGGGGGCCACCGTGCAGCGTATCTACTTCTGCGAGCATTGCCAGAAGGAAACCGAGAGCCGCCAGCATCGTTGCGGTCACGCTGCCACGCCACAACGCGGCTGGCCGTGGCTCAACAATGATGCAGTAAACTTCATAAGTTCCGTCGCTGCCAGCCTGGTCGCCGCCCTGCTCGCCCAGCCTTTTCTCGCCTAGCCT
>CAZPMV010000226.1:0-3727 GCA_964587335.1 uncultured Anaerolineales bacterium | reverse complement strand
TCAACCACCCCATTGTCAGACGGGCCCTTTCTGACCATCGTCATCCCTGCCTGGAACGAAGAGCAGCGGCTGCCCGGCACGCTGGAGCAGATCACTGCCTATCTCGACCAGCAGTCCTACACTGCCGAGGTGTTGGTGGTGGAAAACGGCAGCACTGATCGCACTACCGAGATCGCTGAGGCGTTTGCCGCCCGCTTTGCCTACATTCGAGTACTGCACAGTCCGCAAGGGAAGGGCGCTGCGGTCAAAATGGGGATGCTGGCAGGACGGGGAGCGTACCTCTACGTCTGCGACACGGACCTGGCGGTGCCCATTGAGGAGATAGCCAAGTTCCTGCCCCCGCAGATCAGCGAATACGACGTGGCCATCGCCTCGCGGGAAGCGCCAGGCGCCAGGCGGTATAACGAACCGTTCTACCGTCACCTGATGGGGCGCGTCTATAACATCATCGCTCAGTTGATCGTCGTGCCCGGAATCAAGGACACCCAGTGCGGCTTCAAATGCTTCAACCGGCAGGCGGCTCGTGCCATCTTCAGTGTGCAGGTGATGAGTGGCTGGGGTTTCGACGTGGAGGTCTTGTTTGTCGCCCGGCGCTGGGGCCATCGCATCGTGGAGGTGCCGGTCAATTGGTACTACGGGAAAGGGAGCCGTATCAGCCCGGTGAAGGACTCGCTACGCATGCTGGGCGAGTTGTGGCGGGTGCGGCGCAACGGCTGGCGGGGGCGCTACGACGCAAAACGTGATGCGTAAAACGACTCCTCTGAAAAACCCAAGATCGTCAGCGGATTGAGCGGATTGAGCAGATTTTTCTCATGTTCATCCGCTTAATCTGCTTTATCTGCTTTATCTGCTGACGGCTTGTGGCCTTTTTTCAGCAGAGTCGCAAAACGTAGAACGTGGTCCTTTCTGCGCACTACGTTTTGCAGTCTGGCTCACCACTTTTCGTAACGTACAATGTCCGACAGCGGCTTGCGATGCCAGTGCCGCTTCCCTACGGCCGCCAGTCTATCGTACAATCCCTTTCCGTCGGCAGGATAACCTAGCGGCGTCATGGCCACCACGCGGATGTGGTCGGGGATGCCCAACACGTCCCGCACCTTGTCCTCGCTGAAGCCGCCGATCCAGCAGGTACCCAATCCTTCAGCCGTAGCCGCCAGGACGACATGCTCCAATGCGATAGCCACATCAACCAGGTAGTAGGGCTGATCGCCCTTGTCGCCGCTCGCGCGGGCCTCAGCGCAGGCTACGACCACCACCGGGACGTCCCTCAGCCACAGATTCACAACGCCTCTCAGCCGGTTGGCCCTCACCAACCGCTGGATGGTCTCCCGATCACGCACGACGATGAAGCGCCACGGCTGGCCATTTCGCCAGGAGGGGGCCAGTCGTGCTGCTTCCAGGCAACGGGTGATCGCCTCTTCGGGCACCGATTGGTCGCTGTATTTGCGCACACTGCGGCGCCGTCGGATGGTCTCGTGAAAGTCCACAGTAGCTTCCCAAGTAGACAAGTACATAAGTAGACAAGGAAACAAGGGGAGTCCGGGGTTCAGCACCGAACTCCGAAACCCGAACTTGGCAACCCGAAACCCACGAGGCCAATCAGATCAATGCTACGACCGCTTCCTCATGCTCTCCTGTCCCTGCTTCCTCTGGCCGCACGATGCGGCGGATATTGTCGGGGCTTTCGACGCGATCAATGAACAGGATGCCGTTCAGATGGTCAATCTCGTGCTGGAAGACGCGGGCCAGCAGGTCACGCGCCTTGATGCGGATGGGCTTGCCTTTGATATTTCGCCCTTTGACGGTGACTTCCACCGACCGCCAGACATCTCCCACCAGGCCGGGAACCGAGAGGCAGCCCTCTTCCATTTCTTCTTGCTCCCGACTGGCTTTGATGATCTTGGGATTGACCACCGCATAGGTCTTGCCGCTTCGTGGCTCATCGTCGTACTTGGGCAACTCGACGACGATGACACGCTGCAGCACGCCCACCTGATTTGCCGCCAGCCCAATGCCCGGTTCGTCGCGCATCGTCTCCAGCATATCATCTGCCAGCCTCTGCAGCACCGGGCCAAAGGTGCGCACCTTCTTGGCCTTCTGCCGCAACGCCGGATGCACCATGGTCAAAACAGTACGAATAGCCATGCTTATCCCCACCCCGTAGATTGAGTGGGTAGATTATAATCAAAGCGAGTTCGCTTGTCAAACAGCAGCAAGCATGACACATCGCCGGGAATGTCGAGTTCATCCAGATGAGCAAGAGGAGTCATGGCCAAGGGTGTGGATAGCAGGTGAGCCAGACTGGAGTTCGCTGATGTGCTGTTGATGTCAGGGGCAACAGTTGACCGCACCACCGCTCCGATGATCTGGGTACGGTCACCGAAACCGCCAATCATGGCTGGTGAACGAGGCCACCGGGGGCGTCGCCCACCGTGACGGCTATCCCACAGCAGGAGAGGGATTCGTGACCTCTGATCTGAGAAGCTACACTCTCGGGTGAGTCCACTCCTCTCAGTACCAGAAATGACTGGCCGAATAGAGCGCTTGCTCAGGGGAGGCGCCATTTCTCCGTACAGAGTCGTAGACGACAGGACCATCTTCACTGTTTGCCAGGTATACTCCCAAAACTCCCATCTTGCCGTCGGAACTGCGGCGAATGAACACTAGAAGCTCCCCTGAGCTGACCATGGAGCCGCGATCCTCCACCGCAACCACTGCCGCCGAGTCGCCGACATCCAGGACACCTAGGATTGGGGCACACACCGTATCCTCCGGATGCTGCCTGCCTCTGCTCCAGAACCTGGCAGCCTTGACTGGATCACGATCCAAGCATGCCTCCGCCCATCCACGTGCTGCCCGAGCGCTGTCGTCGAACGTGGCGCTCAGCATATTAATCCGTCCACAAGAGCAGACGAATGCACCCATCGTGAGCATCAGCACAACAGCGGTCACTTTTGTCTTCATCACTTGTGCTCCTCCTTCCTGTCTGTCCCTGCTCGGCTAATGATACCGATAGTGGCGTGCGCCCCAGTTCTCGGTAGCCGGGATGTGTAGCAGCCAGATGGCTGTCTCGCCCGGCGGGACCGGTCGCGCCAGCGGAAGCTCGATAGTCGCGCCGGCCGGCAAGGTATCCACGGCCTTCAGAAGATACCCCTGATCCGGTTCCTACGGGATCAGACCCGTATTACGTGTGATCAACTCCATGCGCGCCGTCTCGCCAGGAAGCACCACATCGTACACACGCCCTCCGTCCATGGCCGCATTGAGCGCTGGCCTGTCCCCGGTGCGTACCTTCAGCGCCTGGGTGATGGTAATCGCCACGTAGGGATGTTGGTTCATGACCTCACCCTCTCGGATTCGTCCTCGTTGGCAGCCCAATAGGTCCCCACCACGCCCCCTGGACTGTGACCGACCAGGACGGAGTGCGCGTCCTTGCCGAACTAGCGCATCAGCCTGGACAGCAACATCGCCTCGAACTTGACGTCATGCGTTAGCGGGCTGGGAGCACTGGACGGATGAGGATACGTGTCTTCGGACAGCGACGGCGGCGATCTCCAGCGGCATGGAGACGAAGCAACAAACGCCGCTGGTTAGCATCAGCGCCACTGCGCTGATGCCCACCAAGATCAGATTGCCGATCAGGATCAAGATGCGAGTCCGCACCAACGCTTCAGAAGTGGCTCAGTGAAGGATTGCTGCCTCCTTCAGCGAGCGGTTACAGCCACCA
>CAZPMV010000225.1:1431-5413 GCA_964587335.1 uncultured Anaerolineales bacterium | reverse complement strand
GGGGGGGGGGGATTGGGCGACCGTTCGTTGTGCCCATGACTGCTTGTGTCAGCGTCGCCTTGATAGCAGTGGCAGCGGCGGGGGCTGTCGTCCTCTACGTGCACTCAGGACGGCAGACGCGACGGAGGGGACGGGGAGCACTCCGACGCAGATTCAACCCCTACATCTCCGGAGAGCCCATCCGGCGCGAGGACATGTTCTTTGGCCGTGACCGGCTGCTGCGCGATATCATGGACATCCTGCACAGCAACAGCATCATGATCCACGGCGAACGACGCATTGGCAAGACGACAATGCTCTACCAGTTGGCGAATCGGCTGAGACAGAACACCGATCCGGAGTACCTCTTTGTCCCTGTCCTGGTAGATCTAGAAGGCACTCCACAGGAGGCTTTCTTCCACACGTTGATGGATGGCATCGTTCTGACCTGCGGCTCGCTGTTGCCCGAGCTTCCTCAGTTGGTTTTTCACATTGAGGGCAGTCGGGAGTACAGCGATCGCGACTTCGGCCGCGATTTCCGCCGCCTGCTTGAGGCCTTGAAACAGACCACGGACAAGGAGGTCAGGGTCGTCTTGCTCATGGACGAAATGGATGCCATTGACGCCTACGGCAGGATGGTTCAGTTGCAGTTACGCCGCATCTTCATGACGGATTTTGCCCAGAGCCTAGGTGCGGTGGTCGCCGGCGTGCGGATCAGCAAGAAATGGGACCGGCCTGAAAGCCCGTGGTACAACCTCTTCCATGCGATGCGAGTGTGGCCTTTCGCTGAGCAGGAGGCCCGGGAGTTGATCACCGAACCGGTCAAGGGGGCCTATCGGTACGAGGAGCAGGCTGTGCAGCGGATCATCGCCTACGGCAAGGGGCGTCCCTATCGCATTCAGCAATACTGTTTGGAAGCAGTCAACCACATGCTGGGCGACGGTCGCCGTAAGGTGCGGCTGGCTGACGTGGAAGCGGCCCATGAGACGATACAGCAGGCCTGGGGTGACCATCCCTGAACTCGCCCGGGAAACGGCCCCTTCCGTAGAACTCGAAACTGCCTACAATACTATCAAGGAATAGGAGACCTCGCATGACAACCAGCGTTCCTCTCGTTGATCTCAAAGCGCAATACGCAAGCATCAAGCCAGAGATGGATGTGGCCATCCAGCGGGTGCTGAGCCACTGCGGCTTCATCATGGGGCCGGAGGTCAAAGCATTCGAGGAGGCCTTTGCTGTGTATTGCGGCGCCGAGCAAGCAGTCGGTGTGGCCTCGGGCACGGCGGCGCTGCATCTGTCGCTGCTGGCCTGCAGACTGGGCCCCGGCGATGAGGTCATCACCACGCCTTTTACCTTCTTCGCCAGCGGGGAGGCCATCTCACAGACGGGCGCTCGGCCGGTGTTCGTCGATATCGATCCCTTCACCTACAACATTGACCCCGCTCAAATCGAGGCGGCCATTACGCCGCGCAGCAAGGCGATCATGCCTGTGCATCTCTACGGGCAGCCAGCGGAGATGGATCCCATTCTCAATGTCGCTCACCGGCACGACTTGCTGGTGATCGAGGACGCCGCGCAGGCGCATGGTGCTGAGTACCGCGGCCGCCGCGCTGGTTCCGCGGGGGATCTGGCCTGTTTCAGCTTCTACCCCAGCAAGAACCTGGGCTGCTATGGCGACGGCGGCATGATCGTGGGCAGCGATCCGGAGTTGTTAGCGCGGGTGCGCAAGCTGCGAGACCACGGTCGCATCAGCAAGTATGAGCATGACGAGTTGGGTTGGGGCTACCGCCTCGATGCGTTGCAGGCAGCTATCCTGGGGGTCAAGCTGCGTCATCTGGACGACTGGAACGAGGCGCGGAGGGCCCACGCAGAGCGCTACAATGAACTGTTCGCGGATACGGAGGTGATAAGACCCTCGGTGCTGGACCATGTCAAGCACATCTACCATTGCTACGTCATCCGCACCCCTCGTCGGGATGAGTTGGTCGAACACCTGAAGGCTGAGGGCATTGGCGTGGTCATCCACTACCCGCTACCGTTGCACCTGCAGCCAGCGTACAAGGACCTGGGACATCAGCTCGGCGATTTCCCCGTCAGCGAGCTCTGTGCGGAGGAGGTTGTGTCGCTGCCCATGTATCCCGAACTGACAGACGAACAGCAGCAGCGCGTGGCGGACGCTGTAAAAGCCTTCGTGGGCTGAGAGAAACGGAGAGTGAAGGGTCTAGTGAACGAGAACAACCCCATAGCGGTTTCCGTCCTCGTCCCCGCCAGGGACGAGGCTGACAACATCCCCACGCTCGTAGAGAAGGTCGGTCGGGCGTTTGCCGCGCTGGACGTGCGCGGGGAACTGGTGTTGGTGGACGATGGTTCCACCGATGGCACGGCCGACGTGGCTGCCGCTCTGCAGGCGGACCATCCCTTCCTGCGGCTGATCCGCCATCAACGCAATCTGGGGCTGACGGCGGCGTTGCGTGCCGGCTTCCGCGTTGTGCGCGGCGATGTCATTGTCTTCCTGCCTGCTGACCTGGAATCGGACCCTGAAGAGGACATTCCCAAGCTGCTGGAGAAGCTGGCCGAGGGGTACGATGTGGTGGCCGGCTGGCGGCAAGGCCGACGAGAGCGCAAGGTCTTCGCCTCTAGCATCTACAACTTCGCTTCCCGCCTGCTGTTCAACGTGCCGGCCCACGACATGAATTGGATCAAAGGGTTCCGCCGTCGGGTAGTGGAAACACTGCCTCCGTTGCGCTCTGACTGGCACCGTTTCCTATTGCACATCGCCGCTCACCAAGGCTACCGTATCGGCGAGGTGCGGACCAACTGGTACCCTCGTCGGGCTGGTCGGTCCAAGTATGGCCTGAGCCGCATTCCCATCAGCCTCTTGGACGTGCTGGTGATCCGCTTCTTGCTCACCTTCAGCCATGCGCCGATGCGCTTCTTCGGCGGACTGGGGCTGGCTAGCTTGAGCATCAGCGCCGTGACCTATCTGGTGCTGGCCCACTTCTGGTTCTTCCGCGAACACACGCAGAAACGCCCTATCTTCTGGCTCGCTGGCGGCCTGGCCCTGGCAGGATTGCTCCTCATCCTCGTCGGCTTCGTGGCCGAGCTGATCGTCAATACCGGCGAGCGGTTGGAGGTACTGGAACGTTCGCTTCAGGAGATGCAGGAGCGGGGCGAGGTGAGTGTTGCTGGAGGTGAGAACGATGAGGACGATGAGAACGATGGGATCGAGAGGACAGACTGAGCGAACCGTCCGGCCATCGGCTGTCGCCGGGTCGTGGTATCCAGGCACGGAGCAGCCGCTGCGGCAGATGCTGGAAGGCTTCTTGGCCAACGTGCCTGAGCAGCCGCTGGAAGGCAGTTTGCTGGGCCTCATCGCCCCGCACGCTGGCTACGTCTACTCCGGCCAGACGGCGGCCTACGCCTACAAGCAGCTTGCGGGCACAGACTACGATACCATCATCATCATGAGCCCCAACCACCGCGCCTCTTGGGGCACCGGGTTTCTCGTCTCCACGGCTACCCACTACGAGACGCCACTGGGGCTGGTGCCGCTGGACAAGCCCTTCATTGGTCGCTTGGCTGATCGTGTGGATCTGCAAGGTGTGCGGCGAGATAGCGAGCACTCGCTGGAGATCCAGCTACCCTTCTTGCAGCACGTCCTGGGGGACTTCCGCCTGGTTCCGGTAATGACCAACACAGACTGCCCTGCGGCAGCGCGTGGGCTGGGCAGGGCGCTGGCCGAGCTGGCCAAGGAGACCGAGACCTCCGTGCTGCTGGTGGCCAGCACCGACCTGCACCACATCCCCGACTACGACGAGGTGGTGCGCCGCGATCGAGTGGTGGTGGACGCGCTGGCCAGCTACGACATGGAGCGCATTGAGCGGGTGTTGACGAAGCCTGGCTGCAGCGTCTGCGGTCGTATGCCCGTCATCGCCTTGCTGGAGGCGGCCCGTGCCTTGGGGGCCGACCGTGTGCAGGTTCTGCACCAGACCAACTCGGGCGA
>CAZPMV010000225.1:0-1331 GCA_964587335.1 uncultured Anaerolineales bacterium | reverse complement strand
TACCACTCTACTGACTTACCAGACTACGCAGCAGGCGCAGATTCTCCACGTCCTCCAGCATCTTGGCTCCCTTCGGCGTCTCCAGCAGGCCGGGCAGGGTGGCAAAGCGGTGATCGTTGAGCAACAACCGGAACGGCTCCAGCCCCAGCAGCCCCTGGCCGATGTGCTGATGCCGGTCCACGCGGCTGCCCAGCCCCTTCTTGCTGTCGTTGAGGTGGAAACAGCGCAGAAGATGCAGGCCCAGGATGCGGTCCAACTCGGCCATCGTCTCCGCGTAGGCTTCGACCGTGCGCAGGTCGTAGCCAGAGGCGAAGACGTGGCAGGTGTCGAAACAGACCGCCACGCGCTCCGCTTTCTCCACCATCCCCCGAATGGCCGCTAACTGCTCGAAGCGGTAGCCCAGGTTCGTGCCCTGGCCTGCGGTCGTCTCCAACAGAGAGATCACACCGAAGCCTGGCGTGGCCTCGTGGGCGCGGTTAAGCCCATCGGCGACGCGGCGCAGCCCCGCCTCCTCCCCGCTGCCCAGGTGGGAGCCGGGATGCATGACCAGGTAGGGGATGCCCAGCGTCTCGCAGCGCTGCAGTTCGATGATGTATGCCTGCAGCGACTTCTGCCACATCGCGTCGTCGGGCGAACCGAGATTGATGAGGTAAGAGTCATGGGCCACGATAGGCTCGATGCCCGTCTCCGCCTGCTTGAGCTTGAACCGCTCCACTTCCTCCGGCGCTAGCGGTTTTGACCTCCACTGTCTCTGATTCCTGGTGAAGATCTGAATGGCTTCGCAGCCGATGGAATGTCCCCGCTCCGGCGCCTTGCTGACGCCTCCAGCGATGGACATGTGTGCTCCCAGTCGCATACGTGCTCCCTCACCCCTCTGAAGGGCTTCCCCAGTTTTCTTGTCACGCTTCCGGGTCGGCGGCGTGATGCCGATCGTGCTTCCAGTCCGATCGTCGTTCCTCTCTGTTGTCAGTTTGCTGTGTTGCACCGGGCAGTATATCACAACCGTGGGCTTGCGCCAAGGTGACCTGAGCGCGAAAGTGCAGTTCGCGATTTGACAGATCCAAGTCAATGTGATACACTATATAACAATTGATATAGTCAATACTTATATATGAGGTGCGTATGTCACTCAAATACACTCTGCTTGGCTTCATCAGCTACGGTCCCCAAACTGGCTACGATCTAAAAAAGCACATGGACAACTCGACCCAGTTCTTCTGGCGTGCCAGGCTGAGCCAGATTTACCCCACTCTCAAGAAGCTGGCAGAAGATGGGCTGGTCGAAGCCATCGTGGTTCCGCAACAAGGCAAGCCGGACAAGAAGGTCTACTT
>CAZPMV010000224.1:0-5418 GCA_964587335.1 uncultured Anaerolineales bacterium | reverse complement strand
CCTAAGTGGAAGTGGGAAGTTGGAGGTTGGAGGTTGGAAGTTAGATGCAGGTTTGACAAGCTCCCGATAATTGTGTACAATTGGAATTACTTCAGGCGGAGGGGAACGCAGGTGGCCGCGGCAGCGAGGCTCAGACCGCGGATGACTGTATGCATGCGCCGCTCCCCAAAAGCAAGCACAAGTAAAGGAGGGATGGATATAGGCCAGATAGAGCTTATCCCCAACCTGAGCGGCAGCGGTTGGCGCTCGACATTTCACACAAAACAAAAGGAGAAGAAAATGCACTGGAAGAGAACAGCGTTAGCGGTCATCTCCCTAATGGTGGTACTGGCGGCTTGTGCCACGCCTACCCCTGAGGTGGTCGAGAAGGAGGTTCCGGTCACCGTCGAAGTGGTGAAGGAAGTGGTCAAAGAAGTGACAGAGGGTGCTACTCTGGCGATCGAGCACTTCAGTATAATTGAGGGGACGACTTGGTCTGGAGCCCACGATCGCGCAGGAAAGCGAATCGCTGAGAAGTATCCCAATGTAGACTACGTCTACAGAGAGGAAGTAATGCCTGATGTTACAGTTCCCTTCGCCGAAGAGCTGATCGCTGACGGGGCCGACATCGTCGTGGGTAACGCAGAGTTCATGGGGCTGCCCTTGAAAGACATCGCTGACAAGTACCCCGATGTTTACTTTGTGTCCATCATTGCCAGCGATCTGACCACGAAGAGGAACTTCATCAGGCTCTTCCCCAGGCAATATCAGGCGCTGTACCTGGAAGGGCTCATCGCCGGGGCGCTAACCCAGTCAGGCAGTATAGGAATCGTCTCGGCATTCCCATGTGTTCAGGTCATCAGGCGGCAGGCCGGCTTCTACCTTGGGGTGCAGGATGCAGCAGAGTTGCTTGACAAAGACATCACGGTGTACGTGAAGTACGTCGGTGACTGGTACCTGCCCACGGAAGAGCGAGAGATCGCCAAGACCTTGATAACTCAGTACAACGTGGATGTCTTGACCCAGCAGACCGATTCCGGATCCCCCCTTGACGTCGCCGAAGAAGAGAGCATTTGGTTCGTAGGGAAGGACATGGACATCGTGGGGCATTACGGCTGGTCGAGCACGGATACCGTGGCCGTGTCCTTCGACACGCGTTGGGAAGTCCTCTACGAGAAGATAGTCAAGGATTGGTTGGCTGGCGATACGAGTCCAGAAACAGTACTGTACATGGGCATGGACGACAAAATGATCTTGGCTGATGGCACAGAGGCCCTAACCGTTGATATCATGAACGACAACAAGGTGGGCGTTGACGCCATAAGTCCAAAAGCACGACCATTGATTCCGGATGAGATCGTAGAACTCGTGGAGAAAAGAAGAGATCAGATGATCAAAGGAGTGTGGGATCCCTTCTTCGAGTTCGAGTTCGTGAGCAACGGAACTGGCTTGGCGCTGGAGAATTTGCCTGTTCCAGCCGCGGGGACAGTGGTCAAGCAAGCCAATGAGATGCTGTCGGACGAGTGGCTGCTTTCAGAGTTCAACTTCGACCTGGCAGGCACGGTGGTACTGGAGTAAACAGAGTTCGGTAGTCTCCCTCGATCGTGTTGATGTATAACAACCTCCAGTAGCCAAGAGACATGAGGCTCCCATTCTTGAGGGAAAACTCCCAAAGGAGGGAGCCTCAATTTATGCTGTGTCTTGGTGGGTGAAATGCGGACCCTGGCTCTGAAGATAGAACATCTCTTATTGAGGAAATCCCAGGAAGAAAGATAAATGCAAAAAGGGCTCCTGGAAGGGATAGAACGCGGAGAGACGGTCTTGGAGGCGCGGGGAATCACCAAGAGATTCCCAGGGGTCGTCGCCAATGACCACATAGATTTCGAGATAAGAGCGGGCGAGATTCACGCACTCCTCGGGGAAAACGGCGCCGGGAAAACCACCTTGATGAATATCCTGTTCGGGCTATGGCAACCCGACGAAGGCGAGATCTACATCGGCGGTAAGAGGGTCATATTCAGATCACCTCTGGACGCCATTGAGCTGGGGATAGGGATGGTTCATCAACGCCGCAAACTGGTGTCCGCTCACACGGTGATCGAGAATATCATCCTCGGCCACCCGAGGGCTGGGAGGATCCTGAACCTGAAGAGGGCGGAGGAGGAGATACAGGAGCTCTGCGAGAGATACGGATTCAACGTCGCTCTCAGGGCGAAAGTCTGGCAGCTTTCAGAAGGGGAAAAGCAGGTCGTGGAGATCCTGAAGACCCTCTATCGCGGAGCCAAGGTGCTCATCTTCGACGAGCCGACTTCCGCGCTGACGCCCCCCGAAACGAAGAAACTCTTGGCATCCATCGGAGCCATGGCTACAGATGAACTGGCCATAATCCCGTTCATCACCCATAAACTCCCCATAGTGCTGGCGATAAGCGACAGGGTGACAGTTCTGAGGCATGGAAAAGTCACGGCCCGCTTGGAGACGGGGCGTGTAACGGAGAAGAGCCTGGCTAAGAAAATGGTGGGGAGAGAAGTCATCTTCAGGATAGAGAGGACAAAGGTAGAGAAAGGGAAGCCCATACTCCAGGTAGAAAACCTCTCCGCCCTCAGCGACAAAGGTTTTCTGGCTCTGAAGGGTATTTCGTTTTCTATACGTGAAGGCGAAATCTTCGGCATGGCCGGAGTCTCCGGTAACGGGCAACACGAGTTGGCCGAGGTTCTCGCCGGTCTCCGAAGGGCGGAGGGGGGCAAGGTGATTTTTGAGGGGAAAGACATCACGGCATCCTCTATCTTAGAGAGATGGGAGACGGGGATAGGATACATTCCCTGCGAACGCACAGAAGTGGGTTCGATCGGTGATTTCTCCCTGGTGGAAAACATCGCCATGAACTTTTACTTCGACGATAGTTTCTCCCGGCGAGGGATCCTGGATTACGGGAAGATACGGAAGCGTACCGAAGAAATCATCTCCGAGTACGATGTGGCGACTCCGAGCCTGGACACGAAGGCCAAGAACCTATCCGGAGGCAATCTCCAAAGACTCATCTTGGCGCGTGTGCTCTCACGCAAGCCGCGGCTTCTGATCGCCAATCTACCGACCCAAGGACTTGATGTAGGGGCGATGGAGTTCGTTCGGAACAAGCTCATGGAGGCGAGGAAGGAAAAAGCCGCTATTCTCCTCATCTCCGAGGACCTTGATGAGATTCTATCGTTGAGCGATTGGGTGGCGCCGTTTTACGAAGGAAAGTTCATGGGCATCATACCGGGGGAGGAGGCCAAGAGGGAGAGTGTGGGTGCTATGATGGCTGGTTTGTGTCTGGAGGAGCAAGAGACATGAGGATCGGTAGTTACGAATTGAAGATCGAGAAGAGGTTGGCGTTAGCCGGTTGGGAGGCAGCGATCATCTCGATCTTCGCCATAATCTTCGCCCTCGCGCTTTTCAGCATCATTTTCATCCTGGCCGAGATCAACCCGCTGCTCGCTTATCGGGAGATTTTCTCCTACGCTTTCGCCAACCCTTACGGCCTGCCGCTGACGATCAACAGATTCGTCTTCATATTGCTGTGTACGTCCGCATTCATCATCCCTTTCAGAGCTGGGCTCTGGAACATCGGGATGCCGGGGCAGCTTTACGCCGGGGCGCTGGGCGCTTTCGCAGTACTGTTTGCCTTTGGCGGAAAGGCACTTCCTCCCCCTGATCTTTCCCCTGCAATTCTCATCCCATTGATGTTGATCGCAGCAGCCTTGGGCGGTGCAGGGCTGGGAGCGATTGCCGGGTTTCTGAAGGGGAAGTTCAACACCAACGAGATCGTGGTGACCATGATAATGAACTTCATAGCTTTCTGGCTGGTTGCACACATGATCAAAGAGGGAGGTCCCTTCATGAATCCCGGCGGGAGAGGTGAAAGCTTTGAGCTACCCCCTTCTGTACACGCGCCTTTGATCATGGGCGTCCCCTTCACAGTCTTCTTCGCCCTCGGGGTAGCCGCGTTGCTGTACTTCGTGTTCGCCAAAACCAAAATCGGATATCAAATCAGGGCCCACGGTCATAGCCCGGCTGCGGCCAGATATGCCGGGATCAGCCCATTCAGGATATCGCTGTTGGTTTTTGCCATCGGAGGCGCCGTGGCTGGTTTGGCAGGGTATCACTATTTCGCCGCGGTTCCCGGCGTCTACAAAATCGCGAGGACCTATGGATACTTCGGTGATCTGGCTTTCTATGGGATCATATGTGGACTGATTTCCCTCGGAAACCCTTTGGCGGCGATTCCGGTAGCACTGCTCTTCGGAGGATTGTCCATAGGTGGCAGATTCGTCCAGGGAAAACTCCAAATAGGCTTCGGCGTGGATTATGCCCTGCTCGGAGTCTTGATGATTACTCTCGTGGCTTTCCAATTCTTTTACCACTATAAAACTGCATGGATAAAAACAGGGGAGAAGAAGCTAGATGTGGGAGTTTATCGCTAGAAGCCTAGAAGCCTCAATGATCTTCACGTTTGCCGCTCTCGGCGAACTCATTGACCAGCGATCAGGAGTCCTGAACGTTGGGATCGAGGGTGTGATGCTTTTCGGCGCCACCTTAGGTTTCATCGCTGCCCAATCCACCGAGAGCTACTTGCTCGGCTTCTTGGTGGGAATTGCCATTGGAGGCCTGCTCGGCTTTCTCCACGGGTTCTTTTCCGTAACGCTGGGGGTAGACCAAGTTGTGGTCGGGATGGGCATATGGATCCTCGGCTTCGGCCTCACCACCTACATAGGCAACCCATACACAGGGCCTCTGGGGATGGAGAGGATACCCACTATCCTGGGGCTTTCCCCATTCTTTTATGTCGGAATCGCGCTGGTAGTCGTTTCGTGGTTCGTGCTCTCCAAGACGAGCTTGGGGCTGAGGATAAGATCGGTGGGAGAGAATCCAGCAGTCGCGGAAGTTTCAGGTATAGACGTCACGAAAACTCGCTATCTCTGTGCCACAATCGGTGGGATGCTCGGGGGGCTTTCGGGTGCGATTTACTCTCTGTTCTACAACCCGGTCTGGAACTACAACTTTCTCATGGGCTGGGGTTTCATCGCTCTGGCTCTCGTGTTTTTCTCCATGTGGAATCCTTTGATCCTGCTCGGTGGTTCCTTACTTTTCGGAACCCTGTGGCAACTCTCACTTAACCCACAGCTAGTACTCCCGGGCGTTTTGTCCAGGTACATCTGGAGGACAATCCCCTTTGTCATAACCATAGGGGTTTTGCTGATCATCTCAACGAAGTGGTTTAGGATCAGGTGGGGGGCAGCAAAACCCGAAGCGCTTGGACAGCCCTACGCAAAAGAGTGAAGACAAAGTATAGTGAGCGATAACGAGAAGGGGCGGTCGCATAGGCCGCCCCTCCCATTTCTCGGCAAAGAGCAACGAGGCAACGAGTAACAAGTCACCTATTCGAGTAGGAAAGAAACC
>CAZPMV010000223.1:0-5429 GCA_964587335.1 uncultured Anaerolineales bacterium | reverse complement strand
GCCATGGCGGTGGTGATCGGGGTGATCTTCGGGGTGGCGGCGAGCATACCGACGAGCCTGCTGGTCGTGGGGGTGACGCGGCGAGTGCAGGAGCGTGGGATGATGGAGGAGCGACGGCAGTATCGAGAGCGTGCGCAGCCGCCGGTGATCGTGGTCAGTCCGAGTGGGAGCAATGCATCGCCGTGGTTCTCACCGTTCCAATCGCCGGCGTTGCCGCCGGGCCTGCACGGCGAGCCGACCCGCAGCTTCCGGGTCGTTGGGGATGAGGATATGGTGCTTGAAGCTCAGTGGCGGCCTGGCGCTCGAGAGGAGAGGGCCAATCTGGGAGCTAAGGTGGGCTTGCTCTGATCGGCAGGCTTGGCAGTTCACCGCAGGCCCTGCAGTCCAAGGGGGCTGCCAGCCCGCTTTGACGCGGAGGCAGTTCCCTTGTCTCGTCTCAGGGCTTTCCCATCGCCTGCCAGGCGAAGATGCCCACCATGATCAGGGAGAGGGAGAGTTGCACCACAGAGGAAAGGAGGTAGCCCAAGAGGAAGCCTCCACCGCTTTTGAGCGCGGGCCGCAGCCCGCCGGATCGCCAGGATTCCATGATCAGTATGCCCGCCAGCACGCCGATGATGCCACCTGGTAGTGAGAAGAAGACTAGGCCGGCGATGCCCAAGGCGATCCCTGCTAGCAGTGCTTGCCACGATGCCCCACCCCGACGCGCCCCGAGTGCGCTCATCCATATCTCTGATCCGCCAGCAGCGATCATCAGCAATCCCAGGACTATCAGTGTTGGCCAACCGATGCACTGAAAGCGATCGGCCCAGGCCCAGAGCAACGCGCCCAGCCAGATGAGCAGCGGCCCCGGCATAACTGGCAGCACCGCGCCGAGCACCCCCGCGCCGATGATCACGTAGGCCAGCCACTGCAACAGCAGCCAGCCGCTGAAAGAAGCCATTTCCCCTCCCTGTCCTTGCCAACCGCTCAACCAACATCCGACGATGGTAAACGGAGATCCATCGCCATTGTACCACAGAAGCGACGAGACTGCCACTGACCAGCGGCGCCACGAACACAACCTCCAAGAGCCCTCAGCGTTTTGCCTTGCCTGCATGAAGGTGCTATAATCTGGCTCCAACATCTTGCCAAGAGGATTTCCGGAATGGCTTTGACCCTGAACGAGGTAGAGCACATCGCTGATCTGGCGAGGCTGGAACTCACCGCAGAGGAAAAGGAGCGTTTCCGAGAGCAGCTTTCGACCATCCTTGGTCATTTCGCTTCGCTGCAGCAACCAGACACCTCTGATGTCCCGCCCACGGCCACTGTGCTGCCGTTGCGCAACATCATGCGCAAGGATGAGGTGAGACCCTCTCTTTCCCCTGAAGACGCTCTGGCCAATGCCCCCGATGCATCTGCGGGTTGCTTCCGCGTGCGAGCCATCCTGGAGTGAAACGGTGCGCAGATGAAGTTGCACGAGCTGACCATCCACGAAGCGCATCGGTTGCTCCTGCGGGGGGAGACCTCCTCTGCCGAGCTGACCCAGGCCGTCCTTGACCGCATCCTGGCCGTGGACAATCAGGTGAAAGCGTACCTCTGCTTGATGCCTGAAGCGGCGTTGGACGACGCCCAGAAGGCTGATGAGGCCATCGCCGGAGCGCGCGGGGCAGGGCGACTGCACGAACTGCATCCCCTGATCGGCATCCCCTTAGCCATCAAGGATGTCATCTGCCTGCAAGGCGTGCCCACGACCTGTGGCTCGTACATTCTGGAGAACTTCGTCCCGCCCTTCGAGGCCACAGTGATCGAGAAGCTGCGGGCGGCGCAAGCGGTGCTCCTGGGCAAGACCAACACCGACGAGTTCGCCATGGGCTCCTCGACAGAGAACTCGGCCTACTTCACTACCCGCAACCCCTGGGACTTGACGCGGGTGCCCGGCGGTTCCAGCGGCGGCAGCGCGGCCTCTGTGGCCGCCGGTGAGTGCCTGGGTGCCCTGGGCAGCGATACCGGCGGCAGCGTGCGCCAGCCGGCGAGCTTGTGCGGGTTGGTGGGCATCAAGCCGACCTACGGGCGGGTCAGCCGCTACGGATTGGTGGCCTTTGCTTCGTCTCTCGATCAGATCGGCGCCCTGGGCAAGGACGTGACCGACGCTGCGCTGCTGCTGGGAGCGATTGCGGGCTACGACTGGCGGGATTCGACGAGCGTTAACGTCGCCGTGCCTGACTATCGAGCCTCTTTGAGACCCGAAGGGTCTTCAAGCCCTTTCGGGTCTGATCTCCTGCAGGGCCTCCGCGTGGGCGTGCCCCAGGAGTATTTTGTCGAGGGGATGCAGCCGGAAGTGGAGCAGACGGTGCAGGCGGCTGTTGAGCAGTTGGCCGCGCTGGGAGCCGAGATCATCGAGCTGTCGCTGCCGCATACTGAGTACGCGTTGCCGGTTTACTATCTTATCGCCCCTGCCGAGGCCTCGGCCAATCTGGCCCGTTACGATGGCGTGAAGTACGGCTATCGGGTGCCCGACGCCGTTGACCTGGACGACGCCTACCGCCGCACGCGCCAGTTCGGCTTCGGCGCCGAGGTCAAGCGGCGCATCATGCTGGGCACCTATGCCCTCTCGGCGGGCTACTATGATGCCTACTACCTCAGAGCGCAGCGGGTGCGCACGCTGATCAAGAGAGATTTCGATGAGGCGTTTGAGCAGGTGGATGTCATCGCTGCTCCCACGGCGCCGACGACCGCCTTTCGGATTGGCGAGAAGGTGGAGGATCCGCTGCAGATGTACCTCTCGGACATCTTCACCCTCAGCGTGAATCTGGCCGGCATCTGCGGCCTGTCCATCCCCTGTGGTTTCGACGAGGCCGGGCTGCCCATCGGTTTGCAGATCATGGGTCCGGCCTTTGGCGAAGAGGTGGTGCTGCGCGCCGCTTACGCCTACGAGCAGGCGACAGATTGGCATACGAGGAGACCGGAACTATGAAAATCATCATTCCCCTGGCGGGGTTTGGCAAGCGGCTCAGGCCGCACACTTACTCCAAGCCCAAGCCGCTGCTCAACGTAGCAGGAAAGGCTGTACTGGGCCACGTGCTGGACAAGCTGCAGGGCCTGGATATCCAAGAGATCATCTTCATCGTCGGCTATCTGGGCGAGCAGATCGAGAAGTACGTCACGGAGCACTACGATTTCCCCGCCCACTACCTGGAGCAGAAAGAGCTCCTGGGCCAGGCTCATGCCATTCGACTGGCGCGGGAACACGTCGAGGGCGATGTGCTCATCCTCTTTGTGGATACCATCTTCGAGGCGGACCTGGTCCCACTGCGCGACCTGCCGACCGACGGTGTGATCTACTGCAAGGAGGTGGATGATCCCCGCCGCTTTGGCGTGGTCACCCTGGGTGATGAGGGGTTCATCACCCGTTTCGTGGAGAAGCCGGCCAAGCCTATCTCCAACCTGGCAGTCATCGGCCTCTACTACGTCAAGGATGGGCCCGCGCTCTTCTCAGCGATTGACGAGCTGATCGAGCGCGACATCAAGACCAAGGGAGAGTACTTCCTGGCCGATGCACTCCAGATCCTGGTGGGTCGGGGGCAACGCTTTAATGCCTGGACGGTGGAGGTGTGGGAGGACTGCGGCACGCCAGAGGCGGTGTTGCACACAAACCGCTACCTGCTGGGGCACGGTCACGACAACGGTGGGGAGGCGCAGACGGTCAACTCGGTGATCATCTCTCCTGTCCACATAGCGTCGACGGCGAAAGTACGGGACTCGGTCATTGGCCCTTATGTGACCATCGGCGAGGGCGCCAAGGTGCGGTGCTCCATTGTCCGTGATTCCATCATTGACGCCGGAGCAACCATTGAGGATGCCATGCTTGACCAGTCGCTAGTGGGCAAGGATGCGCTGGTGCGGGGCCGTTTCCGCCGATTCAACGTTGGCGATTCGTCGGCCGTGGATTTCAGTCCGACACTGTGAGCCGCTGCGCGGCGGCAAGCCAGGTTGCTCGGTCTGAAGGGAGGGAGGATGGAAGGCGAGAACGACAATACAGCCCTCACTGTCGAGTGCTACTCTGGCTACACCTACGCCCAGGAGCCGAGGGCGTTCACCTGGCAGGGGGAGAGGAGGATGATTGAGGCCGTGGAGCGAGCCTGGCGCACGCCGGAAGGACCGTGCTTTGTCGTGCGTGTCGACGGTGAAGGGCGTTTCCGGCTCTTGTACCGGGAACACGTGGATCAATGGAGCATCACCAGCCTTGACGACCCGTGACGGGGGCGACGGGGGCATCCCCGTTGGTGACCTGTTGGGTCTGAAGGTGCGAGTCAGAGTGTGACATAATACAAAAACCTGGAGGATCGAAGATGATCATCGGCGTACCAAAGGAAATCAAGGACAACGAGTATCGAGTTTCGCTCACCCCCGGTGGCGCGCATATGTTGGTCGAAGCTGGTCACGTGGTCCTGGTGGAAACCAGGGCTGGGGAGGGCAGCGGCTTCTCCGATGCCGAGTACGAGCGGGTCGGCGCGACGCTGGTCAGCTCTCCGGCCGAGGTCTTCAACGGGGCAGAGATGGTGCTGAAAGTCAAAGAGCCGCTGCCTCAGGAGTACGATTTCCTGCGACCCGGGCTCGTATTATTCACCTATCTGCATCTGGCAGCTTGTGAGGAGCTGACTCACGAACTGTTGAGACGCGAGGTCACCGGCATTGCGTATGAAACGGTCGAGTTACCCAATCGCTATTTGCCGCTGCTCACACCCATGAGTGAAGTAGCTGGTCGAATGGCCGTGCAAGTAGCTGCTCACTATCTGGAGAGGATGAATGGCGGGCGTGGGAAGCTACTGGGGGGAGTGCCCGGTGTGCGGCCCTCGGATGTGGCTATCATCGGCGGTGGGACGGTGGGCACCAGTGCCGCACAGATTGCCTTGGGGATGGGGGCTCACGTGACCGTCGTTGACATCAATATCGGGCGGTTGCGCTACCTGAGCGAGGTTCTGCACGGTAACCTGTCCACCTTGAGTTCCAACCCTCTCAACATCGCCGAAACGGTGCGAATCGCTGATGTAGTGATTGGCGCGGTGTTAATCGCCGGAGCCAAGGCTCCACGTTTGGTGACCCGAGAGATGATCAGTACGATGAAGCCGGGGTGCGTGGTGGTAGATGTGGCCATTGATCAGGGTGGCTGCATAGAGACTTCGCATCCTACATCTCACAGCGATCCGGTCTATCTGGTTGATGGCGTGATCCACTACTGTGTGACCAACATGCCGGGGGCCGTGCCACGCACCTCGACCTATGCCTTGTCCAACGCTACCCTGCCTTACGTCGTCAGGCTGGCCAATCACGGTTTCGCTGAAGCACAAAGGGATCTTGCTTTGGCCAAGGGGGTGAACACATATGCTGGCCACATCACCTATGAGGCTGTGTCTGAGGCATTTGGGCTGGAGTACACGCCACTGGAGCAC
>CAZPMV010000222.1:0-5432 GCA_964587335.1 uncultured Anaerolineales bacterium | reverse complement strand
ATCACGCGCCGAAAACACGACTCCAGAGCCTCGGTGCTCAGTCGAGCCGATGTCATAATCTTACCACGTTTCATCCATCTTGCAGCGCTGCTAACTTGCCTGAGCGCATACACACAAGAAACTCCCCGGCGCATCGGCCAACCGGGGAGTTGGGGTACTGGACAGGTGTCCAATCCTTTTGTTGGTCAGGTGACCAGGTGTTGCGCTGGACGTTGCTACTTGCGGTTGACGGAGGAAGCGCCGGACGTGTCTATGTTCCCCAGTGTGGGGCTGCCTACGTAGTAGACCTGTGAAGCGCCACTAGCGCCCACATCTAGTTGGCCGCTGGGGTTCACGGTTGCCTTGCTGGCGCCGCTGGCGTCCACATGGGCGTCAGCCACAGGGAAAGCGGATAGATCCACCTGGCTGGCCCCCGAGGCGTTGATGACCACGTCTTCTGCAGAACCGGTCAGATTCATCTGGCTGGCCCCTGAGACGTCAAACCAGGCGTCACCGGCTTCGACATCGCCCCGCAAATGACTGGCCCCTGACAGGTCAACGTTGAGGGTCTTGCTGGACTCGAATCCGGTGATGGCGCCCTGGCTGGCGCCACTCAGTTCCAGCCCGCTCAGTTCGGGCATGGTGACCTCTGCTTCCATAGTGATCTTGCGGGTATTGTAGCTGCGGCCGGGCTTCAGGCCGATCTTCAGTGTGCCGCCCTGCTTGACTACCTCCAGGTACTGGACCAGGTTGTCGTCAATGCGGATGACCACGCTGAATGCCTGGCCCTGGCTGATGTCAACCTTGAAGGCGTGGCTGACGTCAACCTTGTCGAATCCGGTGATGTTTTCCTCCTGGGTCACTACGTTGCCTGAGCCGGTGATAGAGGTCACCTTCGATGAAATCACCTTGGGCAACGTGCAACCAGCCAGCAGGACTACTACAACGAGCCCGGATCCCAAAGTAAACAGTTCGCCTTTCATTTCCTGCCTCCTATTCTTGTTTAGTGTTACTCAGATTGGCTTACCACTTGGACGGGGACGGCGCAGCGAAAACCTACGTCGTCGCAGCGCGACCAAGGAGGGTTCTGGCGCCGGATGGTTTTTTCCCTCATTGGTTTCGTTGTTCACATTATACAACTGGCCGCTCTCAATCCAAAATCAACCGCGCTCGCTGGAAGCGGGCCATCGCTGCCACCAGCAAGCCCACATCCAACACAACCAGAACGGCCATGACTATGAGAAGGATCTGCGCAGGATTGGCAGCCAAAACTAGTTCTTTGAGGCGCGCCCTCCCATCGGGCACTACGTTAAGAAGCAAGAGTGGTATCATCTGCAGAAGCACGAGAGGAAACAGGGTAGCAGTCATCAGAGTCTGCTGTGCCTCCTGTACTGTGGCGGCTCGCAGTGAAATCAGGATGCCAAGGCCCGCCACCAGACTGGCCAAGAGCAGGCTCAAAGCTACGTTGGCTAGAGCCATGGTCGGGGTGTAGAGTAATACCTGGCCATCCCAGTGGATAACGTTTACCATCACCAAGCTCACGAGGAGAAGCATCAGCGTCATTCCCCATGCATAACCGACTGCCACGGCGACTTTGCCGAGCAGGATGGCCCGGTCTGGGAGACGGCTGGCCAGCAACGTCTCCAGCGTGTGCCGCTCCCGCTCGCCAGCAAAGGATTCGGGAATCATCGTCCCCACCAGCATCATAGGGATGAATACAGAGGCCAGGAGCGACCAAGGCCCCTCTACCAAGGCACGTCCGATCTGTAAAGGAAGATAGATGCCCAGCATAGCCATTGGGATCAGGAAGCCCAACACGGCCCTGGTCCGACTGCCCTGGTGTCGGAGTTGCCCTTTCCTTTCTTTCCACATCACGGTCAGGATATCGGCGATCATCTCTCTTCCTCCATCAATGTCAAGAAAACCTCTTCCAGGCTGGCCCTGCCTCGACGGACCTCTTCCACCTGGACGCCGGCGCTCACCATCAGGCTGACCAACGGCGCGACATCGGCCTCTTGGCGCAGGTCAATCTCCAGGTGGTGATTCTTCACTTCAGCAGCAGCCACCTCCGGTCGCGCTCGCAACAGGTCCAGCGCACGCTCATCGAATCCACGCCCGACGATCTCCAGGCGGGGGCCGCCGACTCGCGCCCGCAACTCATCTGGATGGCCAATCGCCACCAAGCTACCCTCGCGAATCACAGCCACCTGAGCGCACAGCCTCTCTGCCTCCGCCATGTTGTGGGTGGTCAGGAAGACCGTCACGCCCTCGCGAGCAGCCAGGGCCTCCAAGTCGTCGCGCACTGCCGCCGCAGCCATCACGTCCAGCCCGGCCGTGGGCTCGTCCAGAAGTACCAAGGCCGGACGGTGGAGCAGTGCCCTGGCCAGGGCCAGTTTCTGCTTCATCCCTTTGCTCCATGCCCCGACCGGCTCCTTTCGCCTCTCCCACAGTTTCATGTGAGTGAGCAATTCCTTGATTCGGCCTCGCCGTTTGGATACCGGCAAGCGCCAGATCCGTCCGTAGAACTCCAGGTTGTCCTCGGCGCTCAGTTGCTCGTAGAGGCCGTGGTGTTCGAGCAGGACTCCGGTGCGGGCCCGCACCTCATTTGCCTGCGTCCTGGTATCGAAACCCAGCACCTCGGCTCGCCCGCCGGTCGGTTCCAGCAGGCCCAGCAGCAGGTTGATGGTGGTGGTTTTGCCCGCGCCGTTGGGACCCAGGAAGCCGAAGATGATGCCGGATGGCACCTCCAGAGAGAGATCGTCCACGGCTCTCACCGTGTCGAAATCGCGGGTGAGGTTCTTGATACGAATGGCTGTCTCAGTCATGCTGTGTCCTCGTCTCGTGTTTTGTGATACGGCTTTGTCGCTCGCGTGGCGATGAAAGTCGGCATGTAGTTCGTGAGCAGGTCGTTTTCTTCTTCGCCGTAGGCGTCCTCGAAGAAACCGGTGAGCAGGAAGCCGGCGTCGAGTTGTCCACCAATCTGATCCTCCAGGGTGTGGCTGAACTCGAGAGGCGCCCCTGTCTCGATATACCGCTGCCTTTCCTGCGCGGGCAAGCTGGTCAAATCAGAGTAAGGGAGCGCGTACTTGACCTGGAGGACGCCGGTGCGGTCGGTGAGAGCGTAGTCGAAAAGATAAGTCGCCGGGTTCGAGAAACCGGCCAACAGAACACCCCTACGACGTAACACCCGGAACGCCTCTGCCCACACAGGGCGAACGTCAGGGACAAACACGTTGGAAACGGGGTGGACGATGAGGTCGAAGCTCTGATCGGAGAACACGGAGAGATCAGCCATATCACCTTCAACTGTGGCGATGGGGAGCGCATACTGCTCAGCGACGAACCGATCCTGCTCCAACTGCCTGGGTGAGTTATCCAGGACGGTTACTTTTGCTCCGGCCACAGCCAGGATTGGGCCTTGCTGCCCTCCGCTCGATGCCAGGCAGAGGACGTCAATGCCTTCTAGATCAGGGAACCAGACTCTCGGAACCGGCTTCGAGGGCGTCAAGAGGATCTCCCATTCCCCTCGTCTCGCGGCAGCGATCACCGTCTCACTGACCGGAATGGTCCACTTGTTTCCACGTTCAACTTCTCCGTCCCAGGCCATGCGATTGTACTTTCGGATGTCCACATCTATTCTCCCAATCAGTCCTCAAGGGTGGCGCGATCTGAGACCATCGCCATCTATTCGCGGGAAAAGTTCACCTTTGCAACCGATATGCCTTTCAGGTCGAACAGTCGTAGCGTTGTTCCGTCCAAGACGACGTAAAAGCAGGCTTTCTCGCCTCCGTCCAGTTCTTCCCATTGACGGCAAGCTTTATCGCCTTCAGCCCACCACTTTCCAGTATCTACAAGCTCTCCCGATTCTCTTGCCGTAAGGGTCAGCGTGCCGTCTGGAGCATAGGATGTGATGTACTGTTCTTCAGGGCCGTCAAAATGCCATATCGTGGATTCTCCCCAGGTCTCGTGCAGATTATCAGCCGTGACCTGAATGCCCTCGGCTGCTTCAATAATCGGGGCATCGCCGATGTCCGTCTCACCGGCAGCGTCCAGGATGAGCCACAAGAGCGGGCCGATCTCTCTACCTCCGATATCCACGTTCCCGCTGTCGGTATCAACCCGGTGGACGATCACCAGGTTGCGGTAGGGAAGCACAATGACTCTGTGACCACGATAACCACTGGCGTAGAAGCTGTGCTCTTTTACCTGGACGTTGGGAAACAGTCCGCCCTTGAGGCCAGTCCACCACATGTAGCCGTAGCCGCTGTCAGGGCCGATCACGGAATGGGTGGCTGTGCTTTCTCGTACCCAGTCGGCAGGGATGATCTGCTGGTCCCGCCAGCGGCCTTCGCGCAGGAACATAAGGCCGAAGCGGGCCAGGTCTCGCGTGCTCATGCGGAAGGGGTAGGCAGGGTGGATCGAATCCGGGCCAGTTACATAACTGCCATCACTGCCTTCGAAGTCTTCCATCTGCAGAGGCTGGGCAATGCGCTTATCGAACTCCTCGAATATCTTCGTGCTGGTTTCCTGCCCGAAGATGGTACCGAGGGCGTTGAAATCCCAGTTGCTGTAATACCAGAAAGCGCCGGGAGCGTGGCTGTGCCGCTCTGGCCGCATGGCCTTCATTTCAGCCGACTCAGCCAGTGCCGAGTGATAGATGCCTGATCGGGCCTTGATGAGATCGGCGACGGTGGCCTGCTTCTCTTCTGCCGTCAGAGAAGGCTCGTTATCGTCTATGCCCAACTCTTCCATGGTCTTCGATAGATCAACATGGCCTTCGTCAACGTGGATGCCGATCAGTGCGCTGAGCAGGCTCTTCCGCATAGAGTGACACTGGTATTTCCGCGCCATAGAGCCCCAGGCGTCCACCACGATGCCGTTGTCAACGATCATCACTGCCGCCGAGCCGATCTTCTTCGAATATGCTCGCGCCGCAGCGAGCTTCTCCGACGACCAGCCGAGCTGTTCTGGCGTCTCTGCTTCTTGCCAGACTTCGCCTGGGTAGACCTCCTCGGAAGCACCGTCAGAAGGCGCCCAGTTAGGGTTGGGGGCACAGGCGGCAAGGGCCAACAAAACGACGAAAACAAAGACGGCTGCGGTCAGGAGATCTTGCCGAGCCTTCGCGATTCTCTTCATGGTGCATCCTCCTCTTCCAATCTCTAATCTCTAATCTCCAAGTTTCCAACCTCCAACTTCCAACTTCCAACCTCCAACCTCCAACTCATACTCAATTCCAGACCAGCCCAGGTTCGGGTCAACCTCTGTCTCCCTGACTCTTACAAACCCCATCTTTTCATAGAAGTGCTGGTTGCGAATAGCCCAACTAGGCGTGCCGAGGATCCATTTCTTGGCCTCCGGAAAGGCCTCAAGCATTTGCCTTACAGCTTGCTGGCCTATTCCCCGATTCTGGAAGTCGGGATCAACCCATATCCTGCCCAACTCGTAGTGCTTTT
>CAZPMV010000221.1:0-5479 GCA_964587335.1 uncultured Anaerolineales bacterium | reverse complement strand
GAGTCGTTGGATAGCCCGCGAGCAAAGTGTTAATCTAACTTGAGCCATGCCGAAACCAGACTACATAATTCAAGGAGTGATTCGTGTTTCATTGTTCGTCATTTCAACCTCTGTCCTCTCTGTTCTCCACGCTCCGTTCCACCATCTCTGGCCAGGCGGCGCTGCATCACGTCGCTGCCATCAGCCAGTATCATCGTATCCAGGCCAGCCCTGGCTACCGCGCCGCCGCGGGCTACGTGGCCGAACAACTGGAAGCTGCCGGCCTTGACGTGCGTGTGCTCAGCTACCCTGCCACCGATGGCGCCCGCTACTGGACGATGGACGCCTGGCAGGAGTGGGACTGTGGGGAGGCCACGCTGCATCTCCTGCAAGACGACGGGCCACCCGAACTGCTCTGCGACTACCGCTCCCTGCCCACGTCGCTTATCCAGCGCAGCGTCAGCTTCGATGGCGAGGTGAAAGTCGTGCTGCTGGAAGACGGCACGCGCCCCGAGCACTACGGCGCCGTTGACGTGCGGGGCAAGCTGGTGCTCAGCGACGGCGATCCCGATCAGGTCTACGATCTGGCGGTGGCGCAGCGCGGCGCGCTGGGCATCCTCTGCGACCGCCTGGAGCCCGCGGCTCCCGGCCGCAGCAAGCTCGACTTGCCCGACGTCCGTCGCTACACCTCCTTCTGGTGGGTGGCGGAGCAGAAGAAGTGCTTCGGTTTTGTGCTGACGCCAAGGCAGGGTGAGAGGCTGCGCAAGTTGCTCAAGGGGCGACCCTCAGCCTCCTCTCCCTCCTCTTCTCTCCGCGTGCGGGCGCACGTGGTCAGCCGCTTCTACGATGGGGCGATGGAGGTGGTGGAGGCGCGTTTGCCCGGCGAGACCGATCAAGAGGTGATCATCGTCGCCCACCTTTGTCATCCCCGCCCCTCGGCTCACGACAATGCTTCGGGCTCCGCAGCGGCGCTGGAGGCTGCCTCTGGCCTGCGCCGCCTGATTGACCAGGGAGCTCTCGCCGCTCCTCAGCGGTCCATCCGCTTCCTCTGGGTGCCGGAGATGAGTGGCACCTATGCCTATCTCTCAGAGCATGAAGCGGATATTCCGAACCTCATCGCCGGTCTGAACCTGGATATGGTCGGCGCCGACCAGCGCCAGATTGACTGTATCTTCATGCTGGAGCGTCCACCGGAAGCGCTGGCCTCCTTTGCTCCCGATCTGCTGGAACGGCTGCGGGAGGAGCTGTTTGACGATGTGACAGACCTGGCCTCCAACCGCCGCTTTCCCCTCTTTCGCCACGGCGTGACGAGCTTCACCGGCGGCAGCGATCACTTCATCCTCTCCGATCCCACCGTGGGCGTGCCCACGCCGATGCTCATCCAGTGGCCTGACCGCTACTGGCACACCTCGGCCGACACGGTGGACAAGGTGGACCCGGCGATGCTGGCCCGCTCCGCGGTGCTGACTGCGGCCTATGCTCACTGGCTGGCCACGGCTGGAAGCGAGCAGGCTCTGTGGCTGGGACAGGAGATGTCCACCCGTTTCGAGACACGGCTGGCCCGCCGGGCCCAGGAGGCCATCGGGAAGGGCCTGTCGGCGGAGACGCCGGTGGCCTTGGCTCAGGCCTGCCAGGACTTCCAGCGCCAGGCCCGATTCTGGCATGACCGCCAGTTGGCTGCGCTGTCCACATTGTCCTGCCTTTCCTCAGGCCCACCTTTAGGGATGGACGTTTTCCTCAAGGAAGAGGAACTGAGTGAGTACGCTGACCAGGCGCTGGCCCGCCAGAAGGAACGGGTCAAGGCGACTCTCATGTGCAAGCTGGCCATTTCGGACGTGGAGGAGTTGTCCCGCCTTTCGTCGGCGGAGCCGGAGCCCTGGCAGGCGCAGGCGGCGCAACTCGTCCCCCGCCGGTTGTATCGCGGCCCCGCTTCGCTGCGCGCTCACTTGGCCAGGCTCAGCGCCGAGGACCGCCTGGCGTGGTATCGCTTGGCCGAGCGAGCTGGAGAAGGCTGGCGCACTGCCTACCGGCTGGCCGAGTACTGGGCCGACGGAGAGCGCACGCTGGCGGAGATCGTTGACCTGGTGGAGTTGGAGAGCGGCCAGCAGCGGGGGTCAGAGCTTCTGGAATGCTTCCGGTTCCTGGAGAAGATGGGGCTGATGGAGATGATGGAGATGATGGAGTTGAAGGAGGCGGAAGATGCAACGGCTTGATGTGCTGATTCTGGCGGGTGGGCCGCCGGACACGCCTGACCCGCTGGCCGCAGCAGAGGGAGTCCAGCGCAAGGTGATGATTGACCTCCACGGGCGGCCCATGCTGTGGTGGACGCTGCAGGCGCTGCGTGGCTGTGACTGCCTGGGCCGTTTGATCGTGCTGGGCGGGGAGCCGGAGGACGTCGCTGGCATTGAAGGCCCTATCGAGTGTCTGCCCGTGCGGGGGAAGCTGCTGGACAATATCTTCGCTGGCCTGCGACATCTCGTCGCCCTCAACTCCCAGGCCGATCTGGCTCTGGTCGTAGGCGGCGACACGCCGCTCCTGACCCCGGAGGCGGTGGATTGGTTCATGGACGCCTGTGGGGCAGGCGAAGCGGATCTCTACTATCCGGTGGTGGAGCGTGCGGTGATGGAGGGGCGCTTCCCCGGCTCGGCCCGTACCTACGTCTCCCTGCGAGAGGGGCGATTCTGTGGCGGTGACGTGATAATGGTGCGGGTGGATGTGGCCCTGACCCAGAGCAGGCTCCTGCGGGATCTCACGGAGCGACGCAAGACCCCCCTGCAGCAGGCGCGGCTGATCGGCCTGGGCACGCTGATCAAACTGCTGCTGCACCGCCTGGGCATTGCTGAGGCCGAGAGGGTCGCCGGCCGCGCCCTGAGCGTCCGGGGCAAGGTGATCATCTGTCCCCACGCCGAACTGGCCATGGACGTGGACAAGCCGCATCACCTGGCCGTCGCTCGGCAGGCACTGGCCGATCGCTTGGCGGAGGCGGTGTGAGCGCCGGCACGCTGTGGTCGCGTCTTCTGGCCTGGGACGAGAATCTCACTGCGCGGCTGATGCTACCGGAGGCAGCGAACCGCTGGTGTGCGCTGGCGACAGGCATCGCTCACCTGGGGGATGGTTGGCTGTGGTTCCTAGGCTGGGGGCTGGCCTACGCTCTCGGGGATGGCGACTTGCAGCGTGGCATCTTGCGCTGGGTGGGCGCGGCGCTGTTGGCCGGAGGGATCGTGGGCGCGATCAAGCTGATCCTGCGACGGGAGCGCCCTACGGCGGCGCAGGGCTTTTACTCCCGCCGCTATGATGTGCATTCCTTCCCTTCAGGCCACGCGGCCCGCATGGGCGTAGCCGCTGCCTTCGGGCCGTTGCTTTGCCCCGGCTACGGCTGGCTGTTTCCGCCCTGCGCGCTGCTCGTCGCCTGGGCGCGGGTGGCGTTGGGCGTGCACTACTTCCTGGACGTGGTAGTGGGCCTGGCGATAGGGCTGGCGACAGCTCTGGCTGTCTGGTGCACGCTTTGCAGGTGAGGGGAAAGGAATGGAGTAGGGGCGGGTTTCAATGGAATGGAGTGGGGGCGGGTTTCAAACCCGCCCCTACTTCTCCTATCTTGCTCTTTGCAAGAACACCATAAGAACCCCGAAGGCGACGAGGAGTATGCCTATCAGCAGTGAAATGGTCGGCCACATGGGCATCCCGATGCCTTCTGCCGCCAGAAAGGCAGCCAGACCAAGTAGCAGCAATGTCAGGGACACACCTGCCAGCACTGCGGATCGGGCAGAGGGGGCGCCATACCGCGTACGATAGGGATCAACATCAGGCGACCGAAGGGCATCTCTCGCCCCAGCTCTGCGCCGACGCTTGAAACGTATCCTGCTGTCGTCAAACTTCTCCAGCATGACCCATCTGGCTCGAGCTTCTTCCTCCAGCAGCTTCTTCAGGACCTCTGGCTTGCGAAAGGCAGCAGAGCCCGATCGGACGATCTTGAACTCCCAGTCCGTAGCCAGGTCTCCCTGCGTGTACTGGGCCATGTCCTCTTCCATCTCCTCCAGCATTCGCCGACGTTTTGCTGCGGCAGCAGCCACCACACCACCAGCATAAGCCATCTCCATACCTCCTACTTCCTCATCAACCCCTCGCGCCAGGCGTAGACCGCGGCCTGGGTGCGGTCAGAGAGGTGCAGTTTGCCCAGTAGGTTGCTGACGTGCGCTTTCACCGTCCTCTCAGTGATGAACAGTTCGGCGGCGATATCGGCGTTGCTGCGCCCCTGGGCGATGAGCCGCAGCACCTCCATTTCACGTGCGGTCAGCTCGGCGGCTGGATCGCGGCGCGGTGCGGTGACCTCGGCCATCAGCCGCCGGGCGATGCGGGGATGCAGGATGGCCTCGCCCCGGCTGGCGGCGTGAATGGCCTTCAGCACCGTCTCGGCGTCGGCGTCCTTGAGAAGGTACGACAGCGCCCCCGCCTTGATGGCCGAGAAGATCAGTTCGTCCTGGGCGAAGCTGGTAAGCACCACCACCTGAGTGCGCGGGCTGACCTGGCGGATGCGGCGAGTGGCCTGCACGCCTCCCTCATCCGAGGGCTCAGTCCCCCGCTGCAGCGGCAGCAGCAGGTCCATCAGCACCACGTCGGGCACCTGCTCGGCCACTCCCTGCACGGCGCTCTGCGCGTCGCCGGCCTCGCCCACCACACCGATCTCCGGATGGGCGCTCAGATAGAAGCGCAGCCCTTTGCGAACCACATCGTGGTCATCCACGATGAAGACGGTGATGCGTTCGGTGTGGGGATCGGTCAAAGACATGGGTATGCCTGTGCTGGCCTGAAACGTGAAACGTGATGCGTGATGCGTATTGTGTGATGGAACCCGCAACACGCACCACATCGTTCGTTTCAGTGGAGGCCCTTACTGCTCAGACGGGCTCACCGTGACCGGCAAGCTGCCCAACAGAAGGGTCGGACTGATGCCCTCTTGGGTGATGACGATCTTGGCGTTGTCGCGCAGGGCAGCCTCGGTCATCTCCATCTGCTTCAACACCTGAGCGTTGCCCCGGAAGTACTGCTCCGCTGATTCGTTGACCAGCCGGATGGCCTGGGCTTTGCCTTCAGCCACCTTGATGGCCGCTTCCCGCTGGCCCTCAGCCCGCTGGATGACAGCCAGTTTCTGCTGCTCGGCAGCCTCGAACTCGCCGGTGGCCAGCAGCCGCATGGCCCGCCGCTCCTGCTCGGCCGTCTTCTGCTTGTGCATGGCCCGCTTGATGTCCTCAGGCGGGTCAATGAGCATGATCTCCACCTTGCTCACCAGCAGTCCCCATTCCTCGGCGAAGCTGTTGAGCGCGGTCTGCAGGTTGTGGGCGATCTTCTCCCGCGCCACCAGGCTGTCGTCCAGCGTCAGGTCGCCGAACTCCTGGCGCAAGTTGGTCATCGCCAATTGGATCACGGCCCGCTTCCAATTGTCAATGCTGTAGAAAGTCTTCTTGATGGACTCTTCGTCGGAAGCGGGACGCACCCACATGAC
>CAZPMV010000220.1:1875-5486 GCA_964587335.1 uncultured Anaerolineales bacterium | reverse complement strand
CGCTATCCACAGCGGTCCACCAGCAGTGTCTGCAGAGGTGATGCACTCCAGGCACCAGCTTTGTTGGTGGCTACCACTCTGTAGTCCTTCTGCCCTGTCGTCGAGAAGGACCCCAAGGTCACCTCGTATTCCCCCGGTGTCCCGGTCTCCGACATGGTGAGTGTCGTCCACTCCTCCTCCGTGCGGTCACGGTAGCGCAGCGTCACCTCGGCGATGCCCAGTGGATCGCTCACCGGGGCGGTGATGACGGCCGTGTTGGGAATGCAGGGCCAGATGTAGATCTGCTCCTCGCTGCTCGTTACTTTCTCGATGGTGGGTCTCTCGCAACCCACCACTTCCACCTGAGCAGGCTCAGTCCAGTCCCACCCACCGGCAGCACTGCGCGCACTAATCACATACTCCAATGTCCCTGCCTGGCCGAAGGGACCAATCTGCCCCTCGTACCATGAGAGCTGCTCGGAGGGGCTCATGGCCACAAACTGCCACTGCGCCCCCGGGACATCAGCCTGCCGATAACCAATCCACGCGCCGCTCACGTCTTGCTCAGAGCTTATCTTTGCGCTCACTGTCAGTCTGCTCGGCTGGCAGGGGGCAACGTAGATCGGCGTCTCCGACGTGGTCACGTCCCCGATGGTGAGGCGCGAGCAGGATAACACCCAGAAGGTATCTACCGTTGACCAGGCCCCGCCGCCCACGTTGTTGAGGGCATAGATCGCGTACGCGTAGACAGCGGGGGTGTCGAACGGCCCCAGATCTGCTCCCCACCGGTTCGTGTTAGGTCTCTGCTGCAAGGCCACGAACTGCCAAGAATCGCGAGCAGGATCGGTATCGCGATAGGCCAGCCAACCTCCGGCGATGCCGGCAGGATCGGTGATCTCTGCCTCAATGGTGATACCGCTCAGGTCGCAGGGCGGCACGTAGATGGGATCAGCCGACTCGGTTGGGGCGCCCACCGTTGGCGCGTGACATTCGTTGACCTGTAAGGTAGCCGCCTCAGAAGCGGCCAAGCCGCCAAGGGTGTTGTGAGCTGTCACCAGATAGGTCACCGTGCCTGCCTGTTCGAAGCCGCCCAGGACGGCCGAGTACTCGCCCGGCGAGGTTTCACTCATGCCCCTGGCCTGCCAGTCGCCATCATCCAGACGGTAGACCAGGGCAACCGCGTCAATTTCGTATTGATCGTAGAGTCGCGCCTCTATCAACGTGTAGCTCGGATGACAGGGCAGCGCGCTGATCGCTTCGTCCGGGGCGCGCACCGTGATGTCCGGTCCTGGCACCTGGCAGCGATGCACCAGCAGTATACCGGGCGGCGACCAGGAAGCCACGCCCTCGGTATTGACCGCCTCGACCGAGTACATCCAGGCCCCAGGTGTCAGGTCACCGAACTCGCCCTCATAGTAACCGCCTTGAGTGAGCTCCATGGGCGCGGAGAGCCACACGGCACTCGCCGTGGCCTTGGACCGGTAGTGAATCGTCACCTCGCTTACTCCCAGTGGGTCGCTAACCCATGCCCTGACCTCGGTATGGGTAGGCTCGCACGGCGACACGGTGAGGGCTGTCTCACCGAGTTGCACGTCCTCGATGGTAGGACCCGGTATCACGCACGGCGCCACCACGAAGCCATCCGTGGAGCTATGGGACGTGCCACCGAGATCGTTGCTCGCCTCGATGTAGAACCGGTATATGTCAGGCTCAGTCAGCCCAGAGATGGTGCATTCGTAGTTGTCGCCTCCTGCCGGGTTCATGGCCACTTGTTGGAAACTGGTGGAGTTCCCTTGCCCGTATACCAGCTTGACCTCCGTCACCGTCCGACCAGGCTCATCGATGACTGTGGCCCCCACACGCAAGGTGTCCGGTGTGCAAGGTGCGGGGTAGATCGTTTGCTCATCCATCTGGATGCCACGGATGTCCGGTCCGTCCGGCTGGCACTCGAAGACGCCGAGATAGTGCCTTTCGCTGTGGGCGTGCGACCTGGCCGTGTCCACAGTCCCGATCATGTACTCAATGGTGCCTGGCGCATCGAAGGGACCAATATCGGCGCCGTATTCTCCTGTTGGCCCGTAGAACTGCATGGGGACTACCCACCACGCAGTCACCAAGCCAGTCTGCGGAGCGTAGTTCCAGAGCAGGTTCACCTCATCCAGTGGGTAATCTGCCTCCACCTCGGCCCAGATGGTGGTGCTATTGGGCGTGCAGGGCTCCAGGGACAGGTACTGCTCATCAGCACGGACGTTCAGGAAGCGCGGTGGTTCCGCCTCGCAGGTCAGCACGGTGAAGCTGGAGATGTCAGACTCGGACTGGCCTCCGAGTTGGTTGCGAGCCACCACTTTCCACTCCCAGGTGCCTGCTTCAGCGAAAGGCCCTACAATTATCTCCCAGCGGTCGGTGCCGGATCTTCGCTGCATGGGGATGGTGTTACTCCAGGCGGTCTGGTTGAATCGGCGCAGCCACACCTCGGCACGCACCCCACTGACATCGGTGATCGAGTCGGCGAAGAGGGTGATCTGGTCTGGCTGGCAGGGGGAGAGGTAGATCTCGTCTACGTCCTGGCCTACGGTGCCGATTGTCGGTCCCTCACAGGTCATGATGTCAACGAAGTCCACATCGCTCTCAGCCATAGTACCACCGATGTCAGTGGCGACCACCTCATAGGCCAAAATGCCTGCCATGTCGAAGGGACCTATGGTTGCCTCGTACGTGTCACCCCCGACCGGGCTCATGCTGACCGACCGCAGCTCTGGATCAGAGTCGGTGGGTACCGTGTAGTAGAATACAACCTCGCGCACCCCCGTCGCGTCCCGGACCCTTGCCTGCACCGTGAGGCGGGTATCCTCGCAGGGAGCCAGGCGAAGCCGGCTGGGCTGGGCCTGCAAGTCGCTGATCTGGGGTGGATCGCACTCGTACACTTCGAGGCTGTAGTGCTCTGACTCGGTCACGTTGCCGGCCACGTCGGCAGCCTCCACCCAGTAGCGGTAGCTGCCCCACGACAGCGGCCCCAGTGTTCCCTCGTACCAAGCGCCAACGGCCTCCATCGGCAGCCCCCTGCGACTTTGTCCGCCCACTTCCTGGAACACTAGTTCTACGTAATCCAGACCAGACCCGACGTCGCTGGCCTGAGCCACCACGTCAACGGTGTTGGCACCCGCGCATCCAGCTTCCCATATCGGCTCTGGCTGCGTGGGGCTGACCGAGCCCACCGTGGGTGGGTCCGCGTCCCCGCTTGCTCGCACGGTTATCTGTTGCGAACCGAAGTCCGAGACGATGCTAAAAGTATCGGACGTCTCCCCTCCCCCAATGGCAGACCGATCCAGTACCGCTCCTACCTCAGTGTGCCCCTGCGGGCCAGTGACATAGCTGTCCCGGCTGAGGGAGAGCCAGGACGGCACAGATGATGCCTGCCAGGCGAGGCCACCGCCGCCAGCGTTGCTTACCTCGAAGGTTCTGGTGTCAGCGTTCCAGCCGAAGTCGAGAGTAGTGGGTTGCGCCCGGAGTTGTGAGCAACTAGTGCCATAGTTATCATCGAAGTTGCTGGTCTCCTGGAGATCCTCCTCATAAATCCCGTTGCAGTTGCCGTCCTCGCAGCCATCGGAGAAGCCGTCGCCATCGTTATCCCA
>CAZPMV010000220.1:0-1775 GCA_964587335.1 uncultured Anaerolineales bacterium | reverse complement strand
TGCTGAAGCTGAGGGGTGACACCCAGCTCTACCCGACTCGTCAGCGAAGCCCCCCCGGCCACGGTGATGAAGGTCACCTGTTCGGTGGCCGACCAGCCGCTTTCGCTGCCGTTGGCCAGCCGGGTCTTGGCCCGGAAGTAGAAGGTGCCATCGGGGAAGGGAGTGGTAGGGACGTAGGTGCTCTCTGGCACGTCCTTTGCCAGGACAGGCGAGCCGAAGGCTGAGTCGTCGTCCACCTCCAGACGATAGCTCACGGCGCTGGGCACATTGGACCAAGCAAAGGGGATCTGGTGATCGGTGGTGGCGATACCATCGGGCGGGTTGCGGAAATAAGGGGCTGGTGCCGGGTTCTCCTCGCCGGGCGTGGTTTCGCCTTGGCCGTAGACGACCCAGTCTGCTGGGGAGTTGGTCTTGTCACTGAGATACATCCCAACGGCGCCACCCGTGGTCAGAACATCGCTGCCTGGCACCTGTTTCGTCGGGCCGCAGTAGGCATCTGCCTGCCACAGGCCGGCCGCTAGGGCATTGGATGCATCCTCGCCGGGAGGGCCACCGTAGGCCACGAAGTCGCGGATGGTCTCCGGGCTGTGGTCACTGCTGGCGTACAGAGCTACCTGGTCCCCATCGTCTTCTAAGATGTCCACCAGGCCGTATGGACTGTGCAATACGGCCAGATTGTCGCTCAGATCGTAGTCGTCGGCGCCCGCACCCTGGCCATCGAAGTAGATCAGGACCAGGCCGTCCCGGGGCACCGAGGGCAGAGCACTTGGAATGGTGTAGACATTGCCGTCCTCGTCAGCAACCTGATAGCCACCCAAGTCGAGCGGCCCAGGGCCAACGTTGAGTAGCTCCACCCATTCGCTGCCGCCAACCGCTGGCTGAGGCATGACCTCGTTGATCAACAAACGGCCCACAGGAGCATACCCCTTCAGCTTCACCGGCAAAAACACGCGGCTGCATAACTCATCCACCCGCAGCCACTCGAAATCAGACGGTATCTCGGTGGCAAAGGGAGCATTCCCGTTGGCGGCCGAAAGACCCACCTGCGACGGATTGAACCCCGCCACCTCTCGCTGGCCCGCCAGGTGCCACAGGACACCATCCCGGCTGTAGAAACCGCTATAGATGTCATCCCGCTTGCTCAGCTTCAGGTAGACCACGCTGGCAGCATCGACAGTGCTGGTGGCGGTGTAAGCAGTGCCCGCCTCCATGTTAAAGTAGATGCCCTGACCTACAGCCTGTGTGGCCTGTGCGCGGGTGAGGCGCACATAGTGGTCATCGTCCTGGTAAAAGTATAGGCCAGCGTGCTGATAGTCCTGATCGGCGTGTACCTCCACCTGGGCGGTGACGCGATAGTTGCCCGATGGCGCCGAACGCAGCAGAAGGTTGCGCTGATCGTTGGCTGCGCCAGTCAGCGTGCCAGCCTGGGTCTGAATGCGCAGCGCACCTGGCTGCTCGCTCAGGCTCCAATGGCTGTCATCCTCTCGCAGCCAGCCCCAGGCCGGGTCCAGCGATGGCGCGTCGAACCCGTCAGACTCACCGCAGAGAACACCGGCCCTCACTATCCACGACGCCTGGGCTGTGCTGCCCGCGTCGCCAGATGCCATGAGTTGGTAGCTGCCAGCCGGCTGATGGCTGCTATCCCAGAAGACAACAAACGCGCCTTCGCCTCCGACGGTAACCTGCGATGCTGTGCTGTAGTCGTCGGGGCCGGCGATGGTCAGCGTGACCACCTCAGTGGCCTGAAAGCCACCGCCGCTGATGCTAAACATGGC
>CAZPMV010000219.1:0-5503 GCA_964587335.1 uncultured Anaerolineales bacterium | reverse complement strand
TCATCTCTCCGTCAACGCGTAGACACGCTCCGCCGCAGCTTCCGCGGACGGTTCGGCAGCGACCCGGCCATTGTCGTCCGAGCCCCTGGCCGGGCCAACCTGCTAGGCGGGCACACGGACTATAACGACGGCTTCGTTTTGCCCATCGCCATTGACCGCAGTGTGCTGTTCGCCGCCGCGCCGCGGGCCGACCGGCAAGTTTTCCTCCACGCCCTGGATCTGGACGAAAGCGCTGAGTTCAGCCTGGACGAGTTGAGCCCCAGCACCTCGTCGACCTGGAGCAACTATCAGCGCGGAGTAGCGCACTTCTTGCAGGAGCGAGGCCATCGCCTGCAGGGCATGAACGCTGCTCTCACCAGCGACGTGCCCATTGGCTCTGGGCTCAGTTCCTCGGCCGCGGTGGAGGTGGCTGCTGCCTTCGCTTTCCGTGCCCTGAATGGACTGGACATCTCCTTGCCTGACCTGGCTCTGATCTGCCAGCGGGCGGAGCACGAATTCGCTGGCGTGCCCTGCGGCATCATGGATCAGTTCGTCAGCGCGCTGGGACGGCGAGGCCACGCCCTGCTGCTAGACTGCTGCAGCCTCGACCACGAGGTCGTACCGCTGCCTCCTGGCGTGCACATCGTGGTCTGCGATACGGGCGTGCGGCGGGAGCTGGCAGGATCTGAATACCGCGTGCGGCGCGCTCAATGCGAGGAAGCGGTGCGGCTGCTGCAAGCGGTGCTGCCCCACATTCGGGCACTGCGCGACGTGACCCCTGAGCAGTTGGCAGAGCACCACGCGCTGTTGCCAGAGGTCGTCTACCGCCGCGCCCGCCATGTGGTGCTGGCGACCACCCGTATGGGCGAAGCGGTGGCCGCGCTGCGCCGCGGCGATGCGACCACCTTCGGCCAGGCGATGAGGAACTGCCACGCCAGCCTGCGCGACGACTACGAGGTCAGTTGCCCGGAACTGGAAGCGCTCGTGAGCGCAGCCAACGAGGTGGAAGGCTGCTACGGCAGCCGCCTGACCGGCGCGGGTTTCGGCGGCTGCACCGTCAGCCTGGTGGCGGATGACGCCGTGGCCGAATTCGAGCACCATGTAGTGCAGCGCTACCGGGCGCAGACAGGCAGGGAAACGATGGTCATCGTCTGCGCGGCAGAGGACGGCGCAGAAGTGGTCTGGGCCAGTGAGTGAGTCGCTCGCGTTCACAGTCTCGCCGAAAAGGACCCTGCCACTGTGGCGACGGCCAACGGTGGTGGCCGGGCTGGTTGTGCTACTCGCCGCGCTTTTGCTCTACGGGGCAACGCTGGACGATGGCTTGCGCTTGCAGGAGTTGCAGGGGGGCGATCTCATTACGCATCAGTACGCGCAGGCGCAGGCTCGCCCTTCCAACGCGCCGGGCTATCCCCTCTACACCATGGGCGGCTGGCTGTGGTTTCGGCTGGGCCGCTTGCTGCTGGGCCAGACTGCCAACCCCATCCCCATCCTCTCCGGCTACTCTGTCTTCTGGGCGCTGCTGGCACTGGCGCTGTTGTACCTGCTTTGCCTCGAGGTGACGGAAGAGCATTGGCTGCTCGCCGCGCTGTGCACCACCTTCTACACCGTCACCTACTTCTTCTGGTACTACGCTGTGACCACGGAGCAGTACACGTCGGCCGTGGCGCAGACGCTGGCTATGGTCTTGCTGGCGCTCCGGTGGGAGAGGGCTGCGGGTTCGGGGTTCGGGGTTCGGGGTTCAGACAGTTGGTGGAGTGATCGGCATCTGCTATTGCTGGCTGTGCTCACTGGGATTGGGCTGGCGCACATGGTCACAGTGCTACTTGTGGTGCCGCCGCTGTTGTGGTTCATTCTCAGTCGCCGCCCGGACCTGCTGAGGAGGCCACGGCTCGTCGCTGCTTGCGCAGCGCTGGCACTGTTGCCGTTGGTCAGCTATGCTTTCGTCTACGTGCGGGGGGCGCAGCATCCGGAGTGGCGCGGCGCCGGAGACTGGGCCAGTACCTGGGTCTGGTTCTGGCAATTTGTGAGCACACAGCAGGGCCGCGCCGAGATGACCTGGTCACTGCGGCCTCTGTGGACGCACGAGTTCCCCAGCCTGATCTGGGGCGAGCTGATATGGGCAGTGCTCGTGTTGGGGCTCGTGGGAATCGGACTGCTGGGCAAGCGGCGGGCGGCATTGCTCTACGCCGCGATGGGGCTGTACTTCGCCTTCTGCTGGGTGGACCGCCTGGGCAACTGGTACCAGGTGATCATGCCCATCTATCCGTTGCTGGTGATGGGGATGGCGGTGGCGGCAAGCCGCATCTGGCAGGGGAGCAGCTTCGGATTTGGGGTTTCAGGTTCGAAGGCTCAGGGCGTCGTGCGGGGAGTGCTCGTCGTTGGGCTGCTGGCACTGATTGGTTATCGGTTTGCTCTTTCGTATCCCCGCGCCGATAGCTCAAATCTGCCGGGGGACGACGGGCTTGCGCCTGGATGGGCAATCCTGGCCGATGAGCCTGCGCCGCAGGCTGCCGTGCTGGGTGACCACAACGAGAACGTCTCGCTGCGCTATCTGACCGACATATGGGGGCAGCGACCGGACGTGACCGCCGTGAGCAGCGCGGAGGCGCGTCACCTGCTTGCAGGAAGCGATCGTCCCATCTATGTTACCGTCAGCGCCGCGCCCCTCGTCTGGAGCGAGGTCTCTCCTGACGCGCATCTCTCCTCGGCCGGCCTGACGCTGGTCAAGTTGCGAGGGCAACCGCAGTCAGAAATCCCAGCCATGCAGCACACTCTAACCCGAGACCTGGGCGATAACCTACGTCTTCTAGGCCATGACCTCCAACTACATCCCTCGTCACCCGTCCATCGTCCCTTACGCCTCACCCTATACTGGCAGGCGACCGGTCCCATCGCTCACGACTGGTCCATCTCCGTCCGGCCTACCCGCAGTGGCCAGTACCTCTTCGACGAGCAGCAACTGATCCAATTCGACAACCAGCATCCTGTCCACGGGCTGTATCCTACCAGCGGCTGGACGCACGGCGAAGTGGTGCGGGACGACTATCCGCTGGCGCTGCCACAGGGAGTGCAGGCTGACGGGATCACGGTCGTCGTCTACCGTCCCGTCGACGACGGTTTCGAGAACCTGGGACAGGTCGAATTGCCCTGGCTGCCATAGAAACGGTGCGGATTCGCCCCCAGCCACAAGAGCAAACGCCCCTCCGCAAGGAGAGGGGCGCGCGAGCACTCTTGCAGACGGACGCGATCATTCCGCCTCTTCGACGGACTCAGTTGCTTCTTCCTCTTCATCTTCCTCAGGCTCAATGGCTTCCGCCAGCGGTTCGGGCGCTTCTGTCTTGGGTTCCTCCTTTGGCCTCACCACGACGATAACCTCCGGCATCACGTCCTTGGCCAGCCTGATCGCCACGGGGTGATCCCCCAGTGTCTTGATTGGACGATTCAAGACTATGCGTCGCCGGTCCACTTCCTCTCCAGAGGCCTTCTCGATAGCCTCCGCGATGTCTGTGCTGGTGATAGAGCCATAGAGGCGGTCCTCTTCACCCACCTTGACGACGAAGGTGAGAGTCAGACCACCGATCTTCTGAGCCAGCAACTCCACGGAACTTCGCACGCTGGACCGATGCTTCTCGGCGGTGCGCTGGATCTCCACCATCTGTTTGCGCGCGGATTTCGTCGCCAGCATCGCTAGTCCTCTGGGGATCAAGTAGTTGCGGGCATAGCCGTCGGCCACACTCTTGATCTCGCCAGCTTCTCCGAGGCCCAATACATCCTGTGTCAGAATCACGTCCATGAATCCAAAACCCTCCTTGTCACAGTCACAAATCAGTGCACATCATAATACATCAAGAACAAGGAATCGCCAAATCCTAGACTGTGTTCCGTGTTCCATGTTTGTCTTCTGTTTTGCTGCCGTCCGCAGTTATGCTATAATCTCTCTATCATGGAACAAACACACCTTTCGTCCCGTACCATAATACCACGCCGCGTGCGTCGTCGCCGGGCTTCTCTTTGGTCGAGCCTGCTGCTCGGCTTTCTGCTGGCAGCTTTCCTGTGCGGCTTCGCTTACTCTGGCTACCTGCTCTACCTTTGGTCCCGCTCGGCGGTTGCTGGCGCGCCACAACTCCCGGCGTTGCCCCTACCTCGCCTGGGGCTTCCCGCAATAGTCCGCTCCGAACCCGAGATTCCTTCTGCGACGCCCCAAGCTCAAGGCGGTTTCTTCACTCTTCTCGCTCCCTGGCAGAAGAAGGAGCGACTGAATGTTCTGGTCCTGGGCATTGACCAGCGCCCGCAGGAGCACGGCCCCCATCGCACCGACACCATCATCGTGCTCACCCTGGACGCAGAACAGGGCGACGCAGGGATGCTCTCTATCCCTCGCGATCTTTGGGTGCCTATCCCGGGCTACGGCGAGAATCGCATCAACATGGCCTACGTGCTGGGGGAACTGAGGGACTACCCAGGTGGGGGAGCAGCGCTGGCCAAGAAGACGGTGGAAGAGTTCCTTGGCTACCCCATCCACCACTACGTGCTGGTGAACTTCGAGGGCTTCAAGCAGGTCATCAACCTCGTTGGCTGCGTGGACATTGACGTCCCAGAGGATATCGATGACCCTGAGTTCCCTGATGACAACTACGGGTATGACCCGCTCTTCATCTCCGCCGGGCTCCACTGCATGGATGGTGAACTAGCGCTGAAATATGCTCGCACGCGGCATCAGGGTGCTGACTACGCCCGCGCTCGCCGCCAGCAGCAGGTGCTCGTAGCACTAAAAGATAAGCTGCTGCAACAGAATCTTCTCACGGGGCTGTTGCCCAAACTGCCTCAGTTGGCGAGCACGCTGGGCGACGCCCTGCAGACCGACTTGCCACTGGATCAAGCCATCTCCCTGGCCCGCATGGCCGATCAATTGGATCTGGACCACATCGACCAGTTGGTCATTGACAACACGCTGACCACGCCCAGCGTGACCGAGGGCGGAGCGTGGGTGCTTCTGCCGAAGCGGGATGAAATCCGGCCACTGGTGGATGATCTCTTCCAGCCACCGCCTCCGGTGAGCGATGAACAGATCAAGGCCCAGCAAGAGCAGATTCAGGCTCAGCAGGAAGCAGTCCAAGAGCAGTCCCCTCAGCCGACGCTTGCAGTGGAAGACGATCGCTACCATTTGGCTGAGGAAGCGGCGCGTATTGTCGTCCACAACGGCACCACCGGAGAGGGGCTGGCAGTGCGCACCACCGAGTGGCTGGAGTCCCAGGGGTTCCTGGTGGTCTCCTTCGGCAATGCTGACCGCAGCGACTATGCTCATTCGGTGCTGGTAGACTACACTGCCAAACAGTACACGTTACAGCAGTTAGTGGAGACGTTCCACGTGCTGCCGGAAAACGTGCGCAGCAGCAGCAATCTCAAGAGTCCCGTGGACATCCGCCTGATCCTCGGCGAGGACTGGCAGTTGCCCTAAGCCCAATACAGTTCGGTTAGGAGGGAGTTGAACTCCCGACCTCGGCAGTGCAACTGCCTCAGAACA
>CAZPMV010000218.1:1616-5509 GCA_964587335.1 uncultured Anaerolineales bacterium | reverse complement strand
ACCGCCTCCTCCAGATCCTCCACGCTCGTGAACCGAGACACCGTCTCCAGGAATGCCAGCAGCGATGGGCTGGCGTCCCGCAGGCGGGTCATCTTGGGGCCGATGGGATCTACCGAGCTGGGAGCTGTGGCGTAGGAGCCGTGGAAGGCGAAGTAGGCCTGGTTCAACTTGCGCAGCGCGTAGCCATGCGCCACGAAGCGCTGCCGCTGTTCCTCCATGAAGGCCTCCGCCTCCGCCACGCGCCCCTCGGCCAGCAGTTGGTCCGCCCGCAGCCGGGTGTGGCGCATTTCCCCATTGAAATCGAAGCGGGGTGGCAGCAGCTCGGGAATGCGCAGGGGTCGCCTTTCCGAGGCCGAAGGGCGGGGTAGTGGGATCTGCTGCGGGTAGTATCGTTCCAGCACGCGGGCGCCGATCTCCTCGCCGACGATGGAAGCCACCGTCTCGTTGAGCGTCACGGTGTCCGAATCGTCGAAGTAGTGCCAGCCCAGGGGACGGAAGGCCAGGTAGTTGTGCGTCCACTCGTGGGCGATGGTGTCCAGTATCCAGGAGAGCGAAGCATTGTCAATGACCATGGTCGGGTAGGCGCCGAAGCCGCCGATCTCTTCCACCAAGGCGACATAATCTGGCGCGTGGCTGTCCACATTGGCCTCGATGGCCTCCCGTTCACTGAGGCTGAACTCGGCCCGCAGGTGCATTCCCTTGCGCAGGGCAATCCTCTGGCGCGGGGAGACGATGAGGTACAGCGGAGGTTCGCTGAAGTGGAACTTGAGCGGCGGCCACAGCAGGCCCAGAGTCGTCAGTCCTTCCTCGGCCAGCACGGTCGCCGTCTGGCTTTCCAGCGTGGCTTCGACGGCAGCACGGTGTTCGGCTTGCCGCTGGCGCAGGCTGTCGAGTTCCGCTTGCCAGGCAGAGATGGCGCCTTCAGGGTTCGTCTGCTGCGGATCGCTGAGCAGGCGGGTGATGTCGCCCTCCAGTTCGCCAATGCGTCGGGCGGCAGCCACGTAGTCTACGACGAGCTGTTGCGCCGCGCCATCATCCAGGCGAGCCGTGGGATCAGCCACCAGGTCCTTCAACTTGCTCGCCACCGCTCCGACCTCCCACAGGGCGAAGTTGAAGCTACGGCCGCTCACCAGGGCCGCCACCTGCACATCCAGCGTTTTGTCGGCGGGAATGGTGTCGGCCGGCAGGAACAGCGGGAGAAGCAGCAGGACCAGGATCAGAATGGTTCGTCTACGCAGTGGCATGGTCAACGCATGGTGTTCGTCGCAATGATGACAGAAAAAGCCCTGCCTCTGCGGCAGGCCTCATGGCACGTAGGTGGTCACAGCACAGCTTCAGGAGTGTGAGGACGTCCCCGCTGTGGTGATTATACTGTAGGCGGGCGCGCATGACAAAAGGTGCAACGCACTTGCGAAGTGCGTTGCACCTTGCGGTGCATTTCATCTTGATCTTCTCCTTCTTCTTCTTCTCCTCCTTCTCCTCCTCCTCCTCCTTGGAATGATGGTGTATCTCCTGCCGGGCCTGGGTGACCGCCTGGCCTGGTCGTGCCGGAGGTGTTCTGTGACGCCACGGTATGTCTTGCACGGTGGTCAAGCTGTGGAACGCCTCCACTATCCCGGCTAGCGCCTTCGCATAGCCAGAGGCATGACCACTGACCTCGTAGGCATCCACCCGTCCCCGCCCTGTGTCGTTGCCCGCTGCCGCAGTGTGCAGACCAGGTCCAGCGCCGTGTGCTGCAGAAATCGCCGTCGATCGCTAAGTAGCCTACATCCGGCATGCGGCATGGTGAGCGGATGTCCACGCCAAGGGCGCTCACCTCCGGCTCGACCTCCTCACAGAACGAAGGGCCGCGGCTGCTGTAGAAGGCGGCGTCGACCCCGAAGTCGCTGGCCCCGGCGGCGAAGGCGTGGGAAAACCGCCCGGCGAGCCCGCGGTGTCAGCCCCCATGACGCCGCTGTTGTCGGAGGAGAAGACAGAGAAGACGCCCGCGCTGCTGCCGCTGTCGTCGAGGATCTTGACTGCCATTTTGAACCTCAACGCAGTTTGTGGGATCTGTCCGTTCGCGGCATTCGCGTTCAGGAATCCCGTACAAGGCACTTCTTGCCAGAACGCCTGGATCTTCATCTATGACTCCACTGAAGGAACTGCCAGACTCGCCACTGAGGCACAGAGGGCACGGGGATTCTTATGGTGTCTCTCAAGGGATCAATGCTCTTTGCGTTTGCTGCTGAACAACTTTGAGTTGCACCTTGCTTTTCCTCTGCGTACTCCGTGTCTCCGTGGCTGACTGACCTTTTTCAGGGGAGTCATCCATGGATACCACGGACATGCGAATTACACGGGCGCTATCTATTGAGCCTCAACGCAGTTTGTGGGGGATTTGTTCATTCGTGGTATTCGTATTCAGGAATCCAGTATGGGACACTTCCTGCCACAACGCCTGTATCTTCATCACGAATGCCACGAATATGCGGGTTTCACGAGCGCTCTCTGTTGAATCTCAACGCAGCTTGTGGGTGATTTGTCCATTCATGGCATTCGTGTATGGTATTCACCGAACAGATTTGACAAATACCGAAAGTTCAGTAGAATGGCGGAATGATCTACCGACCATAGATTTTCGTGAGTACAGAAGTTCTATAGCAATCAACGCAAACGATACCCAGGAGTGATACAATTTAGGTATGGCCCTACTAGATACACTCGGCAAAAGAATCAAGGCCCTGCGTGCGGATTCGGGGATGAGCCAGAAGGAACTGGCTCGCCGTATGCACACAGCTCAAAGCCACTTGAGTGAAGTAGAAGCGGATAGCGTTCCTCGGGTCTCAGGTGAGCTTCTCTCCCGTATCGCTTCAGCGCTGGGCACGACCACCGACTACCTGCTTCTCCTGACAGTCGATCCCCGGCCGCAGATCAGTCTGCGAGAGGCTGAGTTGCCCCCCGAGGTGGTCGCCCTGTGGCGGCGCATCGAGTCGCTGCCGCCACACGTCCGGGAGCAGGCCATCGCCTACCTGGAAGAGCAAATGCAGACCTTCGAGCGGCTGTTCGTCACAGAAAGGCGGTGAGATTGTGCTTCCGCTTTCCGTGGGGCAGGTTTCCATACCTGCCGATCCGCCCGGCGGTTCCATGTGTGGCTTCTGCCCCAATGTGAAAGGAGAATAGCTCCGTGTTCATGAGCACCTCGGCGCAGCGGATGCTGATGGCCGCAGCATCTGCTGTCATACTCCTAGGCCATCTCGTCTGTGCAGTTCAGGCAGACGGAACCAGCATAATCACATTGCTGGCTACTCAAGATACCTATATCAACTCCTCTTCGGCGCCTACCTTTGGCGACGACACCATGGTGGTCGGATCAAGCTCTGTTGCGGGTGATATGCGCGCGCTCGTGCAATTCGGTCTGGGCGACATCCCTGAGCAAGCCATCGTGGAGTCAGCCACCCTGCATCTCTGGTACCGGCTGTGCAGCTTTTCGTCGGCCTGTGCCGACATGGACGCATTTATCCATCGGCTGACACAGAGCTGGGATGAGGACACGGCGACCTGGCGCAACATGAGTGAAGCCTCCGATGCAAGACGGTATGACACGCGGACCATCGGGGGATACCATGAAAATGACACTTGGGTCGAGTGGGATGTCTTAGAACTAGTCAAGGAATGGCATTCGGGGGCTTTTCCAAATCAGGGCCTGGCGATTCACGGTCAAGAGGGACCACCCGAGAACTACAAGGTGTTCAGCACCAGGGAAAAAGGTGCCTGGTGGGAGCCACGTCTAGTCGTCGAGCTGTACCAGCCCACACCTACGCCAACGAGTACGCCAACGCTCACGCAAACGCCCACGATAACGCCTACGCGAACGGATACGCCGACATCCACACCAACGCCCACCAACACAC
>CAZPMV010000218.1:0-1516 GCA_964587335.1 uncultured Anaerolineales bacterium | reverse complement strand
ACCAACACGCCGACAGGGACACCCACACCCACGGCCACGGCGACCGCCACGCCGTCCGTTCTGTCAATCTATGTCCCGTTGGTAGTGAAGCCGTGACATCCCACGGACCCGGCTCGCCACGGGCCAGCGGCAGGGGGTGCTTGCCCTGCCGGTGGTGGCGTCAAGATTCCGTTGGCTGGCGGGAGTGGTGAGCCAACTGGCGAGGACGTGGGCCACATCCGGAACAACGACGGCGACAGAGGCTGCCTGTACGATGCGGTCGGGAGGTTGGTGGATACGTACGTCTACTGAGTGGCCAAGAAGGTGCCATGATGCCCGATGGGAGCCTGCATGAGTAGCGAAGAAGGCAGGCCGCGGTGGATCTGAGATGCCCATGGCGATCATTGGTAAGAACAGCCTTCTCGCTTCTTGGCGGAGGCGTCTTGTACTTCTTCTGCATGGCCGCTTTTCTCTGGGCTGCCAGGTTGGATAGCCCTGCTGTGGAAACCGTTCTCTGGTTGCTGGCCCCAGTGGTCACAGCAGTGGGCTTTGCGGCGGGGGTTGCCACACTTGAGCGCCCGCCTGGATGGAACAAGGACAGGATTCCTGCGCATTCTCACTTGGCCCCTGGTTGGATGTGCACTTGGGGCTGGAGTAGTCTACTGGTTCGGGCCGATGCTCATCGTCTTTGGGATGTTGGCGGCGGGAACGGCGAGCGTGGCCCTCAGAGAGGTGCTTGGATTCTCTGCGGCGAGTGCTGGCGGTGCTGCGTTGGCTGGCAGGGCCGGTGGTGTGGCTGCCGGCGATGGATCCCAAACCATGGATGGCCATGGCTCACATCTGAACACAGGAGGGTCATGAGGTGAAGTTGAGAAGGACGATAAGAGAACTCCTGAGACTTGAGAACATCCCCACTTATGTGGCCATAGTTGCCGCCGCAGTGGCGCTGCTGGTGCCCGGCCTTGACCCTGGGCCGGTGATACTGGGCGTGTTGGGAATCCTGGCCATCGATGCCGTCATAGAGCGTGTTGCTCACTTCAGGAGGCTGCATGACGACATTGAGGCCCTCGGTGCAGAGTTGCGGCACAGCATTGATGCTCTAGGCAGAGGACCATGGCTTCGACCGAGATCGGACCCTGCCTTCGAGGACTTTGGTCAGTATTGTGAAGAAGCGCACGCTTACCAACTTGTACAACCAGCGTACCATGTGGCTGGAGCTGGCCCATCGCAAGCTGGACGAGGCTGTGCTCGACGCCTACGGGTGGCCGTATGATCTGAGCGACGAGGAGATCCTGGAGAGGTTGCTGACGCTGAATCTGGAACGGGGCTCGAGAGCAGTCGGGTGAAGTCCTGACACGGCGGCGAAGACCGGACAGCGATGCCTGCTTCGGATGCTCCGGAAGTGTGGGCAGGGAGTGAGGGGAGTCGATGGATGAGAAAGCGATGGACGTGAGTCAAGCCCTGAAGGATACCGAGAACTCCCTTAGAGATTTCATCGCCTATGTTCTACGAGAGGCCTTCGGAGATGAGTGGGTAG
>CAZPMV010000217.1:0-5516 GCA_964587335.1 uncultured Anaerolineales bacterium | reverse complement strand
GCTTCATCGGCTGACCAGATTGGAGTGAGCATGGAACGTCTTTGGACACCCTGGCGAATGGAGTATATCCTGAGCGAGAAATCGGGGCAATGTATCTTCTGCGACATGCTTGAAGCAGGAGACGACCGCTCCTGCCACATACTACATCGCGGGCAGCGAGCCTTCGTCGTCCTCAATCGCTATCCGTACAACAACGGCCATCTCATGGTTGTGCCTTATGAACACGTCGCCAGCCTGGAAGACTTGGACGAGAAGACGCTGTCGGAACTGATGCAGTTGGTGAACAAGGGAATGGCCGCGCTGCGGGAAACCATGAACCCGCATGGCTTCAACATCGGCGCGAACCTGGGCAAAGCGGCGGGAGCAGGGGTGGACGACCACGTGCACATTCACGTTGTCCCTCGCTGGGAAGGGGACACTAACTTCATGACCACCCTGGCCAATACCCGCATGGTCCCCGAGATGCTCGATCAGACCTGCAGCCGCTTGGGAGCAGCATTCAAGGAGTCCTCTGATGAATAGCAACCGACGCTGGTGGGGCTGGGGCACGCTCGATCAGACCTACGATCTGAGCGAGCGCACCAGCTTCTACCCTTTTCTGACTGATGAACTGGGACTGACGGGCGAGGGGCTCGGCCCGCAAGCGGAACTGGAACGCATCACGCTGCCTGCTTCCCGCCTCTCGGCCGACGATCTGCACGCGCTGTCGGCCATCATCGGCGAGGAGCATCTATCGGCGGAGCATAGAGCGCGGGTGAGGCACGCTGTCGGCAAGAGCTACCCCGATCTGATGCGGCTGCGGCTGGGGCAGCTCGAACGTGCCCCCGATGTGGTTGTTTGGCCGGAAGGCGAGCAGAAGGTAGCGGCGCTAGTGGCACTGGCCGTGCGACGAAACTGGGCTATCGTTCCCTACGGCGGCGGCTCCAGCGTCACCGGCGGCCTGACAGCGTTGGGCGAGCGGCCGACGATCAGCCTCAATTTGGCGCGGCTTAACCAAGTGATGTCTGTGGACACCGTATCGCACACAGCCACTGTGCAAGCAGGCATCTTGGGGCCGGCACTAGAAAGCGCATTGAACGATGAAGGGCTCACGCTGGGCCATTTCCCTCAATCCTTCGAATTCAGCTCGCTGGGCGGTTGGATTGCCACCCGCGCCGCTGGGCAGCAATCGCTGCGCTATGGTAAGATCGAAGATATGGTGGAGTGGCTGCGGATGGTGACGCCGCAGGGGACGCTTGAGACGCGACACGTGCCCGCATCGGCAGCGGGGCCGAGCATCAAAGATATGCTCATCGGTTCCGAGGGAGCTTTCGGGGTGATCACCCAGGCCACGATGCGGCTGCGCCTGTTGCCCGCGGCACGCGACTATCGCGGGTTGCTCTTCCGTTCCTACGCTGATGGAGTGGCTGCCATCCGGACTATGATGCAAGGCGATCGGGCACCGGCCATGGCTCGCCTCTCGGACATCACCGAGACCCGCGCCTATCTGGCCATGAGCCCGCCCAGCCGCGGCCGCACCGCTCGGCTGACGCAGGCCATCGGAAAACGCCTGATGAAGCGGCGGGGCATCGCTCTGCGCGGCGCCTGCATCATGATCCTGGGCTGCGAGGGGGATGAACAGAGCGTGCCTGAGGACATGGATGCGGCACTGACTGTCTGTGCCGCGCACGGGGCCTTTCACCTGGGGCGCAGCCCTGGGGAAGCCTGGTACGGTGAGCGCTTCGCTTTGCCCTACCTGCGGGACATCCTGCTCGACCGCGGCGTGCTGGTGGACACGCTGGAGACGGCCACGACCTGGGACAACCTGCTACCGCTTTACGACGCGGTGGGTCAGGCCATTGCTGAAGCCATTGAGGCTGAAGGAGTGAAGCCACTGGTCATGTGCCACGTTTCCCACGCCTATTCTGATGGCGCCTCCCTCTACTACACCTTCCTGGCTAGGCAGGTGGAGGGGCGAGAGATCGCCCAGTGGGAGTTCATCAAGCGCAAGGCGACCGAGGCCATCATGCAGCGCGGCGGTACGCTGAGCCACCATCACGGTGTTGGGCGCGACCATCGGCCCTGGTTGGAACAGGAGCACGGCCCTCTGGGTCTGGCCGCGCTGCGAGCGTTGAAACGGGCCTTCGACCCGCACGGGGTGATGAACCCTGGAAAACTCCTGGAGGAATGTCAGACCCTTGGCTTGCCATGAACACTTTCTCTCACCGCACCCGAACACAGAATCTCTCTCGCCTCGCCACCGAGCCGTTGGACCTGCTGGTCATCGGCGGCGGTGTGACGGGCACGGGCATCGCCTGGGACGCTGCATTGCGTGGCCTGCGTGTTGGCCTGTTGGAGAAGGTGGACTTCGGCAGCGGTACCAGTGGCCGCTCCGCCCGACTCGTCCACGGGGGCCTGCGCTACCTGGCCCATTTTCAGATCGGCATGGTCTACGAATCGAGCCGCGAGCGGCGCACGCTGCTGCGCATTGCCCCGCACTTGGTCAAGCCACTGCTCTTCCTATACCCGCTCTACAAGGGGGGCAAAGATCGTCGTTTCGTAATCCGTGCAGGTATGTGGATGTACGACGCTCTGGCGTTCTTTCGCAACATTCACATCCACCGCATGCTGAACAAGGGGGAGACGCTGGAGGCAGAGCCGAGCGTGGCCGCCGAGGGCCTGCTGGGCGCGGCGGAGTATTGCGATGCGCATGTGGACGACGCACGACTGACGCTGGCCACGGCGCAGGCAGCACACCGTGCTGGTGCCCTGGTCGCCAACCATGTCCGCGTGACCGGCTTTCTGCGCGATGATGGGGGACAGATCAGTGGTGTGACTGCATGTGATGAGTCGACGGACGAGGAGATGTGCATCACTGCCCTCGTGGTGGTCAACGCCACCGGCGTTTGGGCCGATGAGTTGATGGGAATGGACGAGCCGCACGCAGAGCGGCTGAGTCCCACCAAGGGCATCCATGTCGCCGTGGATCGTCAGCGCTTCGCCAACCGTCATGCCATCGTCTTCACCTCGCCGCGGGATGAGCGTATGCTCTTCCTGGTACCCTGGGGCCATCTGGCCTACATCGGCACCACCGAGACGGACTACGATGGCAGCCTGGATCACCCCTACGCGACCGCCGAGGACGTGGAGTACTTGCTGGAGGCAACCAACCTGGCCTTCCCCAACGCCCGTTTGACAACAGATGACATCATCAGCACCTGGGCGGGCGTGCGCCCTCTCATCGGCGACGCGGAGGAAGAGGATACCCACGACGTCTCCCGCGAGCACGAGATCTTCGAGAGCGAGACAGGCCTCATTTCCATCGCCGGAGGCAAACTGACTACCTACCGTCACATGGCAGAGCAGATCGTGGATCGGGTGGTGGCCCGACTGGCCGCTTGCTGCGGCGTCGGCGGCTTCCAAGAGTGCACTACCGATGAGACACCGCTGGATCCAATGCCGCTGACCGAACTGCGGCGGCTGGTGGATACAGGTGGACATAACACCACGACGGCCTATCCGCCGGAGGTGGTTGACCATCTCGTTGGCCGCTATGGCAGTCGCTACTGTGCTGTTCTCCAGCGCATCACTGACGAGTTGGCGCTGGGGGAGCCCATCGTGCTGGGCCTGCCCTACCTCTGGGCAGAGGTAGATCACGCGCTGGCTGAAGAGATGGCCGTAACTCTGCCTGATGTGCTGGTGCGGCGCATCCCACTCATCTACGCGGCGGCGGGTCATGGACTGGACGTGGCGCGGGCTGTGGCGGAGCGTTTGGCCGCCGCGCTGGGCTGGGACGAAGCGGAGACCGCCCGCCAACTCGCTGCCTACCGCGACGAGGTGGCGCTGACGAGGTTGTACAGATTGGGGTGTGGCGGCTCATGAAACTGTTCGATGACACCCATCCCGAAGCGGAAGCGGTCTACGTTCGGCTGCTGAGCCAGGCTCCGGCCTGGAAAAAGATGGATATCGTGAACCATCTCTATCTGACCGCTGTCTCCATGGCCCGGGCGGGCATTCGCCGTCGTCATCCCACCGCCGACGAGGAGGAAATCCGCAAGAGATTTGCGCGCATGTTCCTGGGAGATGAGCTGGCCCGCAAGGTCTATGGGCCAGTTCCGGAGGGGAAGAAATGACGATGACTTCTCCGTATGATGTCCTGCTGCGTGTGGTCGAGACGCTGGATACGCTCGACATCCCCTACATGGTCGCTGGCTCCTTTGCCAGCAGCGTTCACGGTGTTCCCAGAATGACTTACGATGCTGACATGGTGGCTGAAATTGGACTTGACCACGTTGTGCCGCTGGTGGCAAACCTGCAAGACGAGTTCTATGTAGATGGCGAGATGATCCGAGAAGCCATCAGACGACGGTCATCGTTCAACGTCATCCATTTGCAGTCCATGTTCAAAGTTGATGTCTTCCTGCTCAAACCAAGAATCTTCGATCAAATCGAGTTCGCTCGCCGTCGGAGGGAAGGATTGCTTGAGGATCGGGAGGAAAAGGTGTACGTCACGACGCCCGAAGGGATCATCCTATCCAAACTTGAATGGTATCGCATGGGAGGAGAGGTCTCGGGGCGACAGTATCGAGACGTGCTGGGGGTCATCAGGGAGCAAAGCGAAAGCGGAGCACTCGATTGGAGCTACCTCACCCACTGGGCAGGTCAACTGGATGTGGATGACTTGCTGGAGAGAGCGCGTGGGGACGCTCTGGACGAGTTGGGCACGACCACAGATCTCTCAGACTCTTGAGCCTGATATCTAATGAACAAGAACCCAACACAGCGCTTCTGGGAAATCGACGCGTTGCGTGGCGTCGCTATCGTCATGATGGTTCTCGTCCACCTGCGGTACGACCTGGTCTACTACGGTGGATACCGTACCCCGCTACTGGTGTCAGCAGGCTGGGTGAACTTCGCCCGCGTCACAGCCAGCATGTTCATGTTTCTGGTTGGTGTGTCGCTCACCCTTAGTTTCGCGCGAGCAACCAAGGGGGAACCGGGCGACAGGCAACTCTTCGCCAAGTATCTAAAGAGAGGGCTGACGGTATTCGGTTGGGGCATGGTCATCACCGTGGTGACCTGGGTTCTCCTGCGAGAGGGAGCTGTGTACTTCGGGATCTTGCACTTCATCGGCCTGTCCATCATTCTGGCCTATCCCTTCTTGAGGCTGCGGCTCCCCAATCTTCTGATCGGGCTCATTCTGATTGCTCTTGGCACGTATCTGAACGGCCGCACTTTCGCCTTCCCCTGGCTCATGTGGCTGGGGTTGGCGCCCGAGCGGTTGTACAGTGTGGACTACTACCCCCTCATACCCTGGTTTGGGGTGGTCCTTTTCGGCGTGTTCTTCGGGAACCTCTTGTACCCGGGCCATGCACGCAGGTTCCCGTTTCCCAACTGGTCTGGTGTGCTCCCGATTCGCTGGCTATCCTTTCTGGGCCAGCGCTCGCTGATGATCTACCTGGTTCACCAGCCCATCATTATGGCCATGTTATCGCTGTCGGGGGTCATCAACCCCGGATTTATGTAGAGCTTCGGCC
>CAZPMV010000216.1:1861-5532 GCA_964587335.1 uncultured Anaerolineales bacterium | reverse complement strand
AGGTCGAGAGGATGTCCATCGGATCGCAGGCAAAGATGTCCTCAGAGAGTACGACCAGGTCGGCCAGCTTGCCCTGAGTGATGCTGCCGCGCCAGCGTTCCTCACCGGCGGCATAGGCCGCGCCCAGCGTGTAGCCATGCACCGCCTCGGCCACGCTCAGCCGCTGCTCCGGATGCCATCCTTCATTGTCCGGGGAACCATCGGCCTGGCGACGAGTCACGGCGGCGTGGATGCCAGCCAGCACGTCCAGGGCTTCCACTGGCGCGTCGGAGCCGAAAGCCAACCGCACACCAGCATCGAGCAGGCTGCGCCAGGCGTAGGCGCCCGCGCAGCGCGGCTCGCCCCAATGCCGATCGGCCATTACCATGTCAGAGGTGCAGTGGATAGGTTGCATGGAGGCAACGATCCGCCACCGCGCCAGGCGGGGGATATCGTCAGGCTGCAAGAGTTGCACATGTTCGATGCGATGACGCAAGTCGGCCGGGTCAGCCGATTGAGCTGATATCTGCTCCGCCCGGCGGGCGGCGGCGATGGCCTCAATGGCTTCTCGGTTGGCCCGGTCGCCGATCGCGTGCACGGCCACGCTGAGGCCGGCAGCACTGGCGCGGCGAACCAGATCTCGTAGCTCCTCCGGCTCCAGCCGGCCCACACCGCGATTGTCTGGCTCATCCTCGAACGGTTCCAGCATCCAGGCGGTGTGTGAGCCCAGCGAACCATCCACAAACAGCTTGACTCCACCTACGCTCAGCCGCCGATCCCCGAAGCCGCTGCGCAGCCCCACGGCGATGGCCGAGTCCAGATTCTCCCGCGGGAGGTAGTACAACACTCTTAGTCCTAACTCGCCTCGCTGGTTCAGGAACTGGAAGGCGCCGAAGGCGCGGGCGTCGGGCGAATCCCCCATCTGATGAATGCTAGTGATACCCGCTGCCCAGACCAACGGTAGGGTCTCTCTGACTGCATCCGCACACTCTGCTGGCGTAGGGCGGGGATAGAGGCGCGAGATCAGCTTGCAGGCTTCTTCTAGCAGGATGCCTGTGGGCTGACCCGTGTGGGGGTCGCGCGCGATGACCCCGCCGGGTGGGTCCGGCGTGGCTGCTGCGATCCCTGCCCGCGCCAGCGCCTGCGAATTCACCCACACGCTATGTAGGTCCTTGCTTCCCAGGGCCACGGGATGTTCCGGAGCAGCGGCATCCAGGAGCGCCTTCGTGGGCAGCGTGCTGTCGCGCCACACGTTACGATCCCAACCGTGACCGCGCAACCAGCGGCTGGGGAGCGTGTTCGAGGCCTGCTGGGCAACGATGGTCGCCACCTCCTCGGCTGAGCGGGCGTTGCTCAGATCCATGCGCTGGCGAGCCAGCGCGTACGTCGCAAGGTGAACGTGACTGTCCGCAAAGGCGGGCAGCAGCAGGCAGCCGGTGAGGTCGATCACCTGTGTCTTTGGCCCGCGCAGCAGGGCGATGTCCGCTGTGCTGCCCAAGGCCAGGATGCGGTTTCCGGTCAGGGCCACTGCTTCCGCCAGCGGCAGGGCCGCGTCCATAGTGTGGACGCGGCAGTTGTTCAAGATCACGTCAGCGAGCATGCAGCACCTCACACGGGGGCATGATGGATCACCTGAAACATGTCAGTCCTTTGGGAGTGCGCCAATGATAGCACAGATACACTCAATCCCGCAAGAACCGCAGTGTAACGTCTTGTGTCGGTTATGCGCAGGCCTCGTAGTTTGCGTGGAAGCTCATCCTCTGTTATAATCTCACGGCTTGTGGGAAAAGAGAGCTAGTTGGCATAGTTCAGCGGACAAGTGCGCTGTTTGCATACAGGGGGATACATTGTTTGAGAAGTTGATCGGAATCGACCTGGGCACGGTGCATGTGCGGGTATACGTCAAGGGGCGGGGAGTTGTTCTGAGCGAGCCTTCGGTTGTTGCGATCTCCGCCAAGGACAACCGCATCGTGGCCATTGGTGAAGAGGCCCGGGACATGCTGGGCCGCACCGCCGAAAGCATTGAGGTAGCGCGGCCGCTACGCGATGGCGTCATCGCTGACTACGTGGTCACGGAAGCCATGCTGCGCTACTTCATCCAAAAAGCCATCGGTTCCCGGACACTGTTCAAGCCACTGGTGATGATCAGTGTCCCCGTGGGGGTGACTAGCGTGGAAAGCCGGGCCGTACACGACGCGGCAGTGCAGGCGGGGGGCAAAGAAGCCTACCTGATTCCCGAGCCGCTGGCCGCGGCCTATGGTGCGGGGCTGCCCATCGGTACTCCTACGGGCAACATGGTGGTGGACATCGGTGGCGGCACCACTGAGGCAGCCGTGGTCTCCATGTACGATATCGTTGCCTTCAGCTCGGTGCGCGTCGGCGGCAATCGCACCGACGAGGCAATCATCAGCTACATCCGCCGCAAGTACAACCTGCTGGTGGGAGAATCCACAGCCGAACAGATGAAGATCGAGATCGGCAGCGCTCTGCCTATGGAGAACGAGTCGTCGCTGGAGGTGCGGGGTCGGGATCAGGTGAGCGGCTTGCCCAAGACCATTGAGATCACTTCCAATGAGGTGACTGAGGCTATCGCCGAGCCATTGGCAGCCATCGTGGGCACCGCCAAGGGGGTGCTGGAAAAGACGCCCCCTGAGCTGGCTGCGGACATCATTGACCGTGGCATGATGCTCACGGGCGGTGGCGGGCTACTGCGTAACCTTGATCGCCTGTTGACGCAGGAGACCGGTGTGCCCTGCTACGTGGCCGAAGATCCCATGTCCTGTGCGGCCATCGGCGCCGGGAAGGCGCTAGAGAATCTCCGCGTCATGAAGCGAGTGCTGCCGACGGTCTGAGCAGCAAGCTCTGGGGTCGCGGCAGTCGGGTAGCAGACAAGAAGCTGGGCAGCGAAACGGGGAGCCACTGTGGCTCCCCGTTTGCGCGCCATACCAGGCTGTGAGCGGCTCAACGCCGCACCAGCTCCACGCGGTGGGCTTTCATCGGCCCCAAACGCCCCGATACTACCTGCCTGAGCCGAACATCATCCACCGCTGATGTGGTGGTGACCCGTTCCTGAAACAGCAACCCCAATGGCTGGGCGACCGTGAGCGCGACCGTGGCGGCCAGCAGGGCACTGAGGGCTTGCTCCCAGGAGGAGCGACGCCGCCCGCGGGTAGCCAACCAGGCTGCCAGTCCCGCCAGCACCCCTCCCACAACAATGTTGCTGCCGCAATTGGGATGCACAGCCAGTTCGCTTTCGCCGTGGCGCAGACGATCCAGTGCTTCCATAACCGTCTCGACCACCGTCTCGGTGGCAACCTGGCCGGCAAGCAGGAAACCGCTGGCCGTGGTACGTCCCACCAGGCGCAGCGATGGGTGGCGACGAGAGAGCAGGTGGATGGTTGCATGCTCCACAGCATGATTCTGCCGCATGCGCTCCGTCAACGAGCGAAGTGAATTCACATCTACCTCCGTCATGCCCAGGAAACAAGTACACAGGTGGACAAATGCCCAAGAACCAGTGTGATTGTACCACAAGCTGGCCGAAGCGCCAAGCAAGAAGTATGAGGCTCTGTATCGCATCGGGGGGGGGACTGAAGGACTCTGGCATCATACCACGAAGCCCCAGGCCTACTAGGCGCTGGGGTTCGGGCTGATCAGACGGGGAATGGTGTCTGGTCAGATGGGGGACCTGA
>CAZPMV010000216.1:0-1761 GCA_964587335.1 uncultured Anaerolineales bacterium | reverse complement strand
TCGAAGAAGGCAAGCATATCCGATCTGGCCCCGCAAGCGGGGCATCGTCTAGGAGCCCGACCCACTGCGCCAGCTTCGTGATGACCGCACTGCATGCATTCCCATTCGCCTGTGGCCAAGATCATGCTTTGGCGTGGGTGCAATCTGCCCAGGTTGGTAGAGACGTTCATACTATGTGCCAATACACCTCACCTCAAACCTTGTGCATAAAAGCATAGCACCCCTCCACCGCAGTGTCAAGGGTACAATCGGTGGGGATTTCGTGTAGGATTGGGAGAGAATTGGTGGATGTTTGGGGAAGGCTGGAGGACAGGACCAGACTCGTTCAAGCAAGCGAGACGCGGCTCCCGCTTACGTTATGCTTCCTCTTCAGGATTGACAAGCACATACCCCTCACCGCGTACGATCTGCAAATAGGGGAGAAACTCAGGCCCTAGCTTGAGCCTGATCTGGCGCAGGTGCGCTTTCAGCAGTTCTCGGGCCTCGCTGGGGTCTCCTTCATAACCCCACACGGCCTTCATCAACTCACGGTACGGCACCAACTCACCGCAGTGCTCCATCAGATAACGCAGGATGTGAAACTGAATGCGTGGTAGCCGGACCCACTGATCGGTGAGCGCTGCTCGCTGTCGAGCCAGGTCAATGCGCAGATCGCCCACGTGCTGGTAGCGCAGCCGACGTCTGGGTGGACCTCCACTCAGGCACGCGAGTATGGCCGCCAGCCGGTCTCGCTCCGGCCCGGTACTGATCTGTTCGCCCGTGGCTGAGGTAAGAAGGAGTACCCTCTCTCGAACATCCGTCCTAGCAGGGCGAGAAAGGCCTCGCTCCTCTCCTGTTCCTGTAAGGAGGGACTGCAGAGGACAATCACATCAGGAGACTGGGCCTCGATCTGATCACAGGCAGCAGACAGAGTGCGGGCAAAAGCGCTGCTTGCTTCGTGCAAAGACAGAAGCGGCAAAAGTTCGCGGTAGAAGCGTGGGTCTGGGTGAATGACGAGGATGTGCATGGTTCCCCCTCCTCCTGTCAGCCCTGATGCTGACGTTTCGCCGTCAGCACATGCAGTCGCTGGCCGTCGCTGACGATCTCAATGGTGCCGTGCTGGTCGGTGCGTTGCACTTGAACGCTCGCCACCGCCAACCGTTCCAGTAGCTCGGGAGACGGATGACCAAAATGATTGTCGGCGCCCACCTGGATGATGGCCAGTTGCGGCATCACAGCGCACAGGAACTCGGCCGTCGTACCCCTGCCGCTGCCGTGATGCGCTACCTTGAGCACCTGTGCTGCTAGCGACTGCCCCGAAGTCAGCAGCACCTGTTCGCCTTCGGCCTCCAGATCACCTGTGAGCAGGAACGAGGTCGCGCCGTAGGTAAGACGCAGAACGACGGAGTTGTTGTTGTCGTCGGCCGCTCTGCTGGGTAAGGGAGCGGCCTCGGGATGCAGCACGTCCAGCCACACGCCGCGGCCCAGGTCAATCTGCATTCCCCGTTCAGCTACCACGATGGGCAGTCCTGCCGCGTCTGCCGCCTCGCGCCAGTGAAGCGCTTCCTCAGCGTCCAGAGTCCGCGCTGCTGTCAGCGCCCGCTCCACGCGGTAGCGGCCGAACAGCGGGATCAGTCCTGTCATGTGGTCATCGTCGGGGTGGGTGAGGACAACGAGATCAAGGGATCGGTCCCAGAAGGGCATCTGCCGCCCCAGTGCCCAAGCGAGTTGCGTGGGGCTGGGGCCGCCATCTACGAGCACCTGCTGTCCGTCGGGGGTGGT
>CAZPMV010000215.1:2519-5596 GCA_964587335.1 uncultured Anaerolineales bacterium | reverse complement strand
TACCGATATCATCGCCGCCGCCCGCGGCGACGGCGAAGTGGACCTGGTGCTGCGCAATGCTCGGTTAGTCAACGTCCTATCCGCCGAGGTGTACGCCAGCGACGTGGCCATCACCCACTCGCGTATCGCGGGGTTGGGACAGGGTTACGAGGGGAAAGAGGAAATCGACCTGGCCGGCGCTTACCTGGCCCCTGGATTCACTGATGCCCACGTGCATATCGAAAGCTCCATGATCGGTGTGCGAGAATTTGCCCGCGCCGTGCTGCCTCGCGGTACCACCTCCGTTATCGTAGATCCCCACGAAATCGCCAACGTGCACGGTCTGGATGGCATTCGCTACATGTTCGACCAGGCCAAGGGTGGCCGGTTGAGCATGTTTGTCATGGTGCCTTCGTGCGTGCCGGCCACGTCCATGGCCACCTCTGGCGCGCATCTGGATGCCAAGGACATCGTGCCCCTGTTGAACGATCCCTACGTCCTCGGCCTGGCGGAGATGATGAACTATCCTGGCGTAGTTCACGCCGACCCAGAGGTGCTGGAGAAGTTGGAGGCGTTCCGCGGCCGCGTGCTCGACGGGCACGCGCCTGCCCTCACGGGACATCACCTTAGCGCCTATGTCGCCGCGGGCATCGGCTCGGACCACGAATGTACGACCGTCGAAGAGGCACGGGAGAAGCTGCGGTTGGGCATGTACATCTTTATCCGCGAGGCGACCAACGCCCACAACCTGCGCGACCTCCTGCCGCTGGTCACGCCGCAGAACTGCCGCCGCTTCTGCTTCTGTACTGACGACCGCCACGCCGTTGATCTGCTGGAGCGAGGTCATATCGACTCCATGATCCGCATGGCCATCGCGGAGGGGCTGGATCCGGTCATGGCCATCCGCATGGCCACCATCAATCCAGCAGAATGGTTCCGTCTTCATGACCGCGGCGCGATCACGCCGGGTCGCCGGGCCGACCTGGTGGTCTTCGATGACTTCGACAGTTTGGATATTAGGCTCGTCCTGCGCGGCGGACAGGTGGTTGCCCGCGATGGGGTGGCGCTGCCCCTCGACAAGCCGGCGCGCCCCAGTTATCTGCGCAGTTCAATGAACGTAGACTGGCGGTCAGTGGACTTTGCCATCCCCGCCAAGGGGCATAAGGTGCGCGTCATCGGCACCGTGCCCCATCAACTCCTTACCAATCATCTCATCGAGGAGGCGCGCCTGGTGGATGGCTACGCCGAATCGGACGTCGAGCGTGACTTGCTGAAGATCGCCGTGATCGAGCGGCACATGGCCTCCGGCAACATGAGCAGAGGGTTCGTTCGCGGCCTGGGGTTGAAGCGCGGCGCCATCGCCAGCACTGTGGCCCACGATCACCACAATCTCATCGTCGTCGGCGTGGACGATGCCTCAATGAGAACAGCAGCGCAGGCGGTGGCCGACATGCGCGGTGGCCTGGCCGCCGCGGACGGCGACACCATTCTGGCCCGCCTTCCACTTCCCGTGGCCGGGCTGATGTCGGATCAGCCGCTGGAGATAGTGTGCGCGCAGAAAAGAGAGTTGCTGCACGCCGTTCGGACCCTCGGCTCGCCGCTGGAGCAGCCATTTGTGACCTTGGGTTTCCTGGCACTGGAAGTCATCCCGGCGCTGAAGCTGACCGACCAGGGGCTGGTGGATGTGGAGAAGTTTGAGTTTGTGCCGTTGTTTGTGGAGTGAGCAAGCGAGCAGAGGAGCGGGGGGCAAGGGAGCAAGGGAGCAAGGGAGCAAGAGCGCAGGGGAAGACTGCTGACAGGGAGAACCGGAGACAAGGTGACGAGGAATGCCATGTCAGAAAGGGAGATGTCGCGGCGAGAGTTCCTCAAAAGCTTGGGCGCGGCGGGGTTGTGCGGGCTGTGCGGCGGTGCGCTGCTGAACAATCTGGGTTGCGCCGGGCCGCAGGCCACCGTGCTCAGCACCCGCGTGGGATTGACCCCACCCACGTCGCCCCACGCCCGCGAGGCCATGTTCTACACCAGCTTCGGCGACGGCGGGCTTGATTGCAGCAGTTGCCACGACCCGAAACCCTCACGCCTGCTGTATTGCCACACTGGCCACGGCAGCAACTACGTCAAGTGCCAGCTTTGCCCCAAGGCGTGCATCATCTCCGAAGGAGAACGGGGCGACTGCCGCGTGCGGGAGAACCGCGGCGGCAAGCTCTACACCATGGTCTACGGCAACGTCTGCGCCCTTAACGTGGACCCCATCGAGAAGAAGCCTCTCTACCATTTCCTCCCTGCCAGCAGCGCCTTTTCCATTGCCACCGCCGGCTGCAACTTGCACTGCCTCTACTGCCAGAACTGGTCCATCTCCCAATATCCGCCCGAGAAGACGGACAACGTGGACCTGTTGCCCGAAGCGGTGGTGAGCTACGCCGCACGCTACGGCAGCCTCTCCATCGCCTACACCTACTCCGAACCGACCGTCTTCTTCGAGTACATGCTGGACACAGCGCGGCTGGCGCGGCAGGAGGGCTTGCGCAACGTGGTCATCTCCGCCGGCTACATCAACCCCGAACCGCTGCGGTTGCTCTGCGAGGCGGTGGACGCCATCAAGATCGACCTCAAGGGGTACAACGATGTGTTCTACGAAGAAGTGTGCGGTGCTACGCTCCAGCCTGTGCTGGAGAGTATCAAGACCATCCACGAATCGGGGACGCACCTGGAGATCGTCAACCTGGTGGTGCCCACGCTGAACGACGACGAAGGGGAACTGCGAGCGCTCTCCCGCTGGGTGGTGCAGGAGCTGGGGCCAGACGTGCCTCTGCACTTCTCCCGCTTCCATCCGCTGTACAAGCTGACCAACCTGCCGTCCACGCCGGTGGAGAGCCTGGAACGGGCCCGCAATGCTGCGATGGAGGCGGGCGTCAAGTACGCCTACATCGGCAACGTGCCCGGCCACGCCGGCAATCACACCTACTGCCCGCGCTGCGGTGAGATCATCATCGGCCGCGTTGGCTACGCGATCAGGGAGTATCACATCGTGGACGGCGTGTGCGAGTTTTGCGGCGAACCCATCGCCGGGGTGTGGAGGTGACGGGGGGGGAAAAAAGGGG
>CAZPMV010000215.1:0-2419 GCA_964587335.1 uncultured Anaerolineales bacterium | reverse complement strand
GGTCGCCCTCGCCAGCCCCTCAGCGGTCGCGCATGCAGGTAGAGCGTGTACACCAACCAGACGATCAGCGCCCATACTTCTTTGATGTCCCAGCTCCAGTAGCGGCCCCAGGCGAATTGTGCCCAGATGGCGCCGAAGATCATGGCCGCCGTCATCCAGGGATAGCCGAACGCTACGGCGCGGGTGGCCAGAAGCTCTGCCTCCCGTGACGGCAGCCGTTCCTCTAACAGTGACCATCGGCGCGCCAGCAGGGCCGTGGCCCCGGCTCCGCCAGCGACGGCGAAACCAGCGTAGGCCACAGCGGCGGGGATGACGTGGAGCTGGAACCAGATGCTGCGTAGCGATGGCGGCAGCGGCCGCGCCAACCGTTCTGCGGCCGGCATGACGAAGCAGGCGTAGACCAGCAGCAGCAAGGCGATGGAGATGACGAAGGCCCCCGCTGCCCGCGTGCGGCGCCAGCGCTCCAGCAGCAGGTAGACCGCCACCGTGCCCCAGACGAAACAGAGGGCAAACTCGTAAGCTGTGGCGAAGGGCCAGTGCCAGGCCCTCAGGCCCCGCACAACCAGCGCTGCCGTCAGTGCCATCAGCGCGGCGACGCTGTTCCACGTCCCTGCCTGTCCGAGCAAAGGAGGATGCAGGACGCAAGGTGCAAGATGCAAATCGTTCCTTGTCTCTTGCCTCTTGCCTCTTGCCTCTTGCTTCTCGCCAGTCCGTGCCAACGCCAGGGCATACATCGCCACTGCCATCAGCAGTCCCAGCCCCGTCAAACCCAGCAGCACGCTCTCGGCCTGCGCCATGCTCACCTCACCCATTCCCTAAGCCCCCTCAGTTCCCTCAGTTCCCTCTTCCATTTGTCCTCTTTTCCTTCCTTTCCCTTCCCTCCACTTCCCTCACCACCCTCTCCCACGCTCCTCCAAATCCCATCAACCCTCGCTCTGCGCGGCCGCGCAGCAGCACTTCTTCGCCGCTCACCCGCGCCCAGAAGCGGCGTCGGGGGAAGTATAGGGTCAGCAGCATTCCCAGCAGTAACAGGCAGGCAGCGGCGATCAGGAGCCACAAGCCAGGATCGTACACGGCCATGAGGGTGACGTTGTAGTCTGTATCGTCGGTAGGCTCGTAAGAATACAGGTAGAAGCCTATCCCCCTGTAGTTCAGCGGTGCGCTGAGCCGCACCACCTTGGCCAGCACCTCCCGTCCGCCCTCCAGCACGGCCAGGTGCACCCGGTATTCGCGAGGCAGGCCGTTGGGGTAGCGGTCAATCTCCAGTTTGTCGAAGCGCAGGGCGAAATCGTGTCCGTGACCCACCTCCCGGACCTGGCCAACTGCAAAGGTCAGCTCCTCCTCTCGCCAACCGGCGGCCATGCTCCAAGCGGCTCCGATGACCAGAAGCACCAGCCCTGTGTGCGTGATAGGCGTGCCCAACCGCGTCCAGCGGAAACGCTCGGCGAAGAGGTAGATGACCCCAGCACTTTCCTCCACGTGCAGGCGGCAGCGGTGCCTAGCCAGGCTGGTTTTGAGCGCTTCGGCAAGCCCGACCGGCGAACGACCAGGAGCCACAGTCCAGGCGGCGCGGTGAGCGCCCGTGCGGTAAAACGCATCCGGCCTTACCACCCGCGGCGCGGCGAACGCCGTCCTCCAGATGCGGGCGAACCGCTCCAGCGTGCAGGCGGCGGTATTGAGGAGAAGAGCGGCAAGAAGGACAATGAACCAGGGAGCGTGATAGAGGTTGAACAGGCCGAGGGCCTGGAGGAAGCCAGCCGCAGCGCCGTAGCGCTCGCCTACGATGGCGAGCCAGTTTGCCTGAGCGGTCGGATCGGCGGGAATGCCCGCGGGCATCTGGGGAAACAGACTACCAAGAGCTGTAGCAGCAGCCACAGCGATCAGCAGAATCACCGCCAGCTTGAGGGAGCAAAGTTGCTGCCACGCGGCGCTGAGCCAACGCAGGAGCCTCGGTGAGTGGACGTGGGCCTGGGCCACTGTTCACCTCCATCCAGGTTGAGGGGGGAGCTCGACCATGCCTACATTGTACTTCAGAAGCGGCTTATTGTCCATTCCTCCCTCCCCATCGCCAGTACCAGCGCAAAGCTCCCCGCCTTCAGCACCGCCACCAGCAAACAGGTCTGCACGATGCCCAGCGCGGGCAGCAGCGCCACAGAAACCAGCAGCGCCGCAACGAAGGCGCCCACCAGGTCCGCCGCGTAGAGCGTGCCCGCCGTGCCGCTCACCTCGGGGCGCACCTGCCGATACATCCTGTTCGCCAGTGGGAACTGGGCGCCCACGAGAAAGCCAGCCAGCGCGTTGAGCAACAGCAATGCCGGCCCCACGGCAGCCGAAATGACGCCCTCTCCTGGCTTTCCGTAGAGAAGCGTCAGCGCCGCGGGCAGCGCCAGCCAGAAGATCAGCAGAGCGGCCTCCAGCC
>CAZPMV010000214.1:0-5641 GCA_964587335.1 uncultured Anaerolineales bacterium | reverse complement strand
ATTGTTGGCAAAACCAACGCCTATGACAAAAGCGGGGTATCTGGATGGAGCGACAATGGAGTGGGGGTAAGCGGGCGGGGCGATGCCAATGACGGCGTGGTTGGTTGGACGGGCGACAGCGGCAAGAGCGGGGTATATGGGCATAGCGACAATGGCACGGGCGTCACAGGGCGGTCTGGCAACAACCACGGGATCTTCGGAGCAACCTTCAGCTCGGACACTGATCATGCTGGGGTGTTCGCAAGGAACAACGGTGCCGGGTCAGGCGTCTACGGCGAGGCCTTAGGCAGCGATGGTAGAGGCGTCTACGGCGAGGCCGGGGGAATCGATGGCGTGGGCGTTCTCGGCGTCGGTTCAACCGGCGTCCTCGCCCAAGCCAATGCGGGTGGTACTGCTCTCTGGGCCGTAGTTCCCGAGGGATATGGTACAGCTATTTACGCTGAGAGTGGCCCTGCTGGGGGCTATGCTGCCGAACTTAAGGGAAATGTGCAGATAAGGAGTCGCACCACAGGTGCAACTGTCATAGAACTGGGTGAAGGGCTTGACTACGCTGAGGGGTTTGACGTGTCGGACAAGACCGAAATCGGTCCCGGCACGGTGCTGATCATAGACCCCGATAATTCTGGCAAATTGGCTATAAGCGACAAACCGTATGACCGCAAGGTTGCTGGAATCGTGACTGGGGCCAAGGGACTGGGCTCTGCTGTCCGCCTCGGCCCGGGCCAGTTCGACTATGACGTGGCCCTGGCAGGACGGGTGTACTGCAACGTGGATGCTACCTATGGTGAAGTTGCACCTGGTGACTTGTTAACCTCTTCTCCCACTCTCGGATATGCCATGGTGGTGAGAGATTACGCCAAGGCGCCGGGTGCGGTTTTGGGCAAAGCCATGGAAGCGTTGCCAGAAGGTGAAAAGGGGCAAATCCTTGTCTTGGTGACCCTGCAATAGAGGATTGGGCGAGTCATAGCCATCTTGCCCATCTTGCCGCCCAAATATGCTTCAAAGCGCCTGCCAGAAAGACCTGACACCCGGGCAGCATCACGACGCCTGGGGATGTAAACCTACATACCCTGGCTGGCCCCTGGGATGCCAGAGAATCCTCATGTTGTCAAGGGGCGGGTTGGCGCCTTTCACCGTGCAATACGTACGAAGGGAGGTTTTGAAGTGTCGAAGCAAACGAATAAACGAATAGAATGGGCAGTTCGGTTCCTCTTTTTCCTTGTCCCGGTCCTGGTGGTCACCCCTTACGCGGAGACTACCGCAGCCCCTGCTTATGGACATATCGCCACGCCCGGAGAGGCAAGGGTTGTGGCTGAAAGCTGGCTTGGATTCATTGTGGAACGCGATGGCCATTGGGGTGGAGCGCAACGTCCTTCGATAGGCGAATTCACCGAGTTCAGGAGGGGAGATTTGCTCCTCGGTTACTATGCTTCTGTCAAACCGCAAGGGTACATCGTGATTTCGTCTTTGAAGGATTTTGCTCCCATCAAGGCGTATTCCACTACCAGCAATCTGGATCCTGCCAAGGAAGTCGGGATGTGTGCTTTACTGAAAGGTGTATTGGAAATTAGAATGAAGTTCCTGATCAATAGATTCGGGGGTTTGGAAGAAGCCAGTTTACAGGGGTTGGATGAACTTACCCCAGACGCCAACCGTCTGGCATGGTCTTACCTCTTAGAAGGTGGTAGTGCATTGAGAAAGAACCTTCGCTCCATCTATCCGCAAGGTGCAGGTCCTGTTCCAGGCCCCGATGGCCTGCTCAAGACAAGCTGGAATCAGGTCCCACCCTATAATGATCTCTGTCCATCCATGGGGTGTGATTGGAGCGGGTATGGAAACTTTAATGACAGGGCCTGGGTGGGTTGTGTGCCTCTAGCTATGGCCCAGATCATGAAGTACTACTGTTGGCCGCCGTCCTACCTTGGGAACTCTTTCGACTGGCGGAATATGCTCAACCGGTATGTCTGGAATAACGCAACCCAGTGGTTTGATGATGAGCACGGCAATGCAGTGACTGGAAGCCAGATCAATGCGGTAGCTTTCCTTTGTGAGTGCGCAGGGCACTCGCACTACGATTGGACGGCTGGGTGTGGTATTGATTATGGTTGTGACAGCACAAGTGCCCAGACCTGCAGTTACTGGTGTAATGATTCTCGTGATGCCTATGAGGATTATTTCCTATACGACACAGAGGATTTTGAACCACAGTGTCAGGATCGTGACGACTGGAGTTACGATGGCTGGTGGAACTTGATAAAAGGCGAAATTGACCTCAATCGCCCTCTGCAATATAGAATCTCGGACGATGACGATTATGCCCATGGCATCGTGGTGGATGGGTACGACGATTCGGGAGGTCAGCGCAAGGTTCACGCCAACTATGGTCATGATGCTGGAGATACATCCTGGTACGCCTTAGATCACCTTTATTGCGGCGGCGACCCCTGCGATCTTGAGGAGGAGTACTGTATTCGCCACATCTTCCCCCGTAATGGACTGTGTGGGACTTATTATGGAACATTGACTGCGGCTAGTCTTCCACACTACGTTTACTGCGATGTGAACGTCCACAACGATGTTGAAGGCGGGGCCTTGGTTCAGTTCCTCCCTGGTACCAGCATGAAGGCCGGCTACGGGTTCAACATATCTGGCAGGGCGGGGACTGGGACTCGATTTTTCTCAGGCGGTCTTCTACCATCAGGCCTCCCACCATCAGAGGGGCTAAAAGTCTCCGCAGGTGGCCAGATCAAGATCCATTATGAAGGGGGTATTCGTGTTCATTGACGAGATGTTGACCAGATGAACGCTTCCAGGAACTTTGTGGTGCTTGTGAACTGCAAAGGAGCTAGAGGAATGAGAAGATCTTCTATTCTGGCGCTAGGCTTGGGTAGTCTACCTCAATTGTGTTGATGCGAGTGTCAACGCCGGACTATGCTCTGAGGTGGAGTGCATCGTCTCCGACGATGCGGCAAAGTCGGAGACTTTGCGCTCCGTTGGCAGCAAAGGAGAAGCATCAACACGAAACAGGGAGACTACCAGACATCACCAGTGACGAAGATGGAAAGCCATATCACCGGTTCAATACCGTTGGCGAGGCCCTTGCCCTGACCTGGCCCGGGTCGCGAATCAGTATCAAGGCCGGCACCTACCGGCAATCGCTTCCTTTCTCTAAACGGATACAAGTGCTTGCTACGGAAGGAACGGCCACTGTTGGAATGGGAGGTCGTATGTCCCTCTCGCCTTCAGGCGCCGTTAACCTATCCGAGAGCGGCATGTTGAGGCTCTATTAGGCACTTCCGTTCCGAAGAAGGCTGCAGAAGGAGCGAGGAGGCACCAGTGTGGCGTATCTGCGAAAACGTCCTCCCGATTCTTCTTAAAAGCGGTGGCAAGCTTAGAACTTCTTGAAATGCACTTTTCAAGGAGGATAGTGAGGTATGGTCATGAACAGACGACAGTTGCTTATCGTGATAGGCAGCCTGGTGGCCGTGTCGCTCCTGGCTGCGGTAACTCTGGCCACCTCCGTGGCCGACTTCGCCCTTTGGTGGCACGTCATCGCCAGTGGGGGTGGCCATTCTTCATCGGCCGACTACGCTCTGGACGGCAGCGCCGGCCAGCCGGTCGCCGGTGCGTTGAGTAGTGCGGATTACACGTTGGGCGCTGGCTTCTGGCCGGGCATCGGCGCAGGGAGCCCCACACCCACACCAACAGGTTCCCCACCGCCGACATTAACACTGACGGCGACACCTACACCGTCGCCCACGCCGACGGGGCCGCCAAGCCTGGTCGTCAACACCACCGACGACACGGACGACGGCGCATGCAACGCGGCCCACTGCTCCCTGCGCGAGGCCCTCGCGGCCGCTGGCAACCATCCTGGCCCAGACACCGTCGCTTTCAACATCCCCACGACGGACCCCGGCTACAACCCGGCGACAGGCGTGTGGACCATCCAACCCGCCAGCGGCTATATCGTACGCTCGGACACAACCGTGGATGGGGCGATCGGGGTGAGGCCAGGGATCGAGATAGACGGAACCACGCTGGCCCAGTTGGGCATAACTGGCTTGAGGCTGGGTGACGGTGTCACGTTGCGCGGTCTGATCGTCAACCACTTCCAGTACGGCATCTGGGTTGACAGCACCGATGTGACTATCGAAGGCTGTTACGTCGGCGCCGATCCCACTGGCACTTCGGCCAAGCCCAACGGGATGGATGGGATCCTCGTTGCTCGTGGAGGGACAGGCGTGGTCATTCAAGACAACCTGCTGTCGGGAAACAATGGGAGCGGCATTCGCCTGTTCGGCGAGACTACCACGGGCAACACGGTGCGGCGCAATCGCATCGGCACCAACATCGCCGGAACAGCGGCTCTGCCCAATGGGGGTGACGGTATCCACCTGCACGCCGGCGCTCACGACAACGTGGTCGAGCAGAACCTTGCCTCTGGAAACAGCGGGATTGGTGTCCACCTTCGTGAGGCTGGGACAAACGGCAACGTCGTCCGAAACAACCGGATCGGCACGGATGCGGGCGGAACGGCGGCCCTGCCCAATGGGACGTTCGGGGTGGCCCTCTTCAATGGTCCGAAGAACAACGTGGTGGGGCCTGGTAACCTGGTGGCCTACAACAGCCTGGATGGCGTGCTGGTGGATGGTGCCGACAGCTTCACCAGTACCGTGGGCAACACCATCACGGCCAACAGCATCACCGCAAACGGGCGTCAAGGCATCTGGGACTTCCGCGGGGGCAACGAAGAGCTGACACCACCTACCATTACCCCTGCCAGCGCCACCCAGGTTTCCGGCACCGCGTGCTTCAACTGTGTCATCGAGGTCTTCTCCGATGCTGAGGATGAGGGTGCGATCTACGAGGGCACAACCACGACCGGTGCCTCGGGTAACTGGACGCTCACCAAACCCGGCGGGCTGACCGGTCCCTGCGTGACGGCCACGGCCACCGATGGCAACGGCAACACGTCGGAGTTCTCGGCACCTGTCAGCTTGCCCCAGGTCACGCCCACTGGTACGGTCTCACCTACTCCCACACCCACGGCGACGGGCTCCCCACCACCGACAGCCACACCCACCCCTTCACCCACACCCACCGCCACCCTACCGCCCGTCTGCCAAGAATTGTTGATCAACGGTGACTTTGAGACCGGTTCGTTCCCACCCTGGGACAGTTGGGTCAATGTCAGCTTGGGGTCAGGGCACAACAGTGCCTATGGCGCCTGGTTGGGCGGCGCCAACAACGCCGAAGGGGAGCTGTGGCAAGGTGTGGCCATCCCGGCCGATGCCAACTCGGTGCCGCTGGAGTTCTGGTGGCTCGCCGAAAGCACAGAGGAGCAGCCCGGCGATGCTCTAGATGTGATCGTCCAGTACGGTGACGAGCAGGCCGACCTGCTGCGCACGTTGCCAGCCGAGGAGCCCCTGGGTCAGTGGCGCCACGAGGCAGTAGATCTGACAGCTTACACCGGCCAAATGGTATTGGTGACCTTCTTGGTGCGTACCAACGATGAGGTGCCCAGCACCTTCCGGCTGGACGACGTCAGTCTGGATGCATGTGGAGTGGCACCACCAACGGTGCGGGTCTACCTGCCGCTGATCCTGAAGGGCTATGCTCCCTCCGTCACACCCACCCC
>CAZPMV010000213.1:0-5652 GCA_964587335.1 uncultured Anaerolineales bacterium | reverse complement strand
GCCAACATCCACGCCCACGCCGACGGCTACACCGACCGCGACACCGACGAACACGCCAACCAATACGCCAACACCCACGCCGACCGGCATAGCCACTGGTACGCCGACCTCCACACCGACGGCCACGCCGACCGGTACAGCCACTCGTACGCCGACCTCCACACCGACGGCCATGCCCACCTACACGCCTACATCGACGCACACACCAACGAACACGCCGACACCAGTGGCGGGGCAGCCTGCTCTGAGCTTGACCAAGACGCTGGTGGAGCCCACGGATGGCACCGCCGTGATCAACGAGATGGTGTGCTTCCATATCCTCATCGAGAACGTCGGCGACACGGACATCACCACATTGCCACTGGTTGACATCTACAGCGATGGCTGTCTGAGCTATGTCTCGGCAAGCCCTTGGCCTGATAGCGTCGTGGACGACAAGCTCCTCTGGTACGACCTGGGGCGGCTCGATGTGGGCGAGAGCAGGACGGTCACCGTGCACTTCAGTGCCGACGCGCCTTGCGATCCGGCGATGAATCGGGCCGGTGTGACCACTGCCGTGGACGAAAATGGCAGCCCAGTGCCAGGCCGCATTGCCGAGGCTACAGTGATCATCGTCCCCCCTCCAACTGACACACCGACGCCCACGCCGACGCGTACGCCCACAGAGACACCTACACCTACTCACACACCCACACCAACAGAGACACCCGTGTCCACCGACACACCGACCGCGACGCCAAGCCCGACAGAGACGCCGACGCCGACGCCGACTTCCACGCCTACGCCTGTGGATATTGAGGCGACCTCGGATATATGTGGAAGGCAGGATGTAGGCTTGCACGAGGTCATCATGGTCATGTTCTCTGCTCCGGTCATCGTCGATACGGTTGAGTTTTCCTTGAATCCTGATCCGGGATTCATGGTGCCCTGGAACGCAGAGGGAACGGTGGTCACATTGACGCCAAGCGAACTTCGGCCGGGGCAGACCTAGCAGTTGTCCGTCCTCGGTGGTCAAGGTGTGGACGGCGGCCAGGTGATTCCCCTGGAGGGCAGCTTCACGACTCGATTGAGGGAGTGCTTCCTGCCCCTTGTCCTTAGGGCCGGCAAATAAGCAAGTTCCGCAATCCCCTCGTTTTTCTAGGGAAATCCGCGCCAAGCGCGAGAAGTTATGCTTTCACGGTAACTACTCAGGCAGGCAGCGAAAATGGCCTCAGTAGCGCCTGGCCCCCCCCAGCCCCCCAATACTGGGGGGAGTAGAATGGTTTCCCCCCCAGGATTGGGGGGTTAGGGGGGTGGTTGAGTAGTTACGTTATTTCCGATAATGTCTCTTGCCCACTATGTTGAAGTGAGGCAGGGGTTCCGGTAGGTTCGTCGGTAATCTATCATCCTGGTCCGGAGGTTAGTTTGTACTCGAAGAGAGCAGCAACACGAGTTCTTCTGGCGGGCCTGTGCTTGTTGGCAGCCGCTTTCGTCCGTCCAGTTTCAGCCGAACCACCGCCCCCTCTGCCCCACGCTTTCTACGGTGCTGTGGAGGTCAATGGTGAGCCGGCTCCCGCAGGCACCCAGGTGGAGGCAAGGGGCGCGGGAGTGCTGACTGGCGTGTTGGGCAACCCCATCACGGTGACGCAGGCCCGGCCGGTACGGTGGGCCTGGCGGTTTCGACCCCAAGCTGGTGGTCCAGGGTCAGGTGGCCGATGGCACGCCGGTGGAATTCTATGTGGATGGGGTCAGGGCTCAGTGTGCCGTGCCTGGAGGGGCTTGGCAGGAGAGTTACCCCTTCAAGTCCGGCACGATCACCGAACTGAATCTCGAGGTGGTGGGGCCGGCGGCAACGCCGACCCTCCTGCCCACGGTCGAACCGACGCTAACCCCGACCCTCCTGCCCGCGGTCGAACCGACGCTAACCCCGTCGCCGACGGCCGGGGTCCCATCACCTACACCGACGCCGGGGGCAACGTCTACGCCAACCCCATCCACGATGGTCATGCCTACGCCCACCAGTTCGCCACCGGCGCCTTCCCCAACCCCGATGGCGCCGCCTACGGCTGCAATCCCGGCAGCAACGCCGACCCCCCTTCCGACAGCCCTGCCGCTCTTGCCTGCCCCAACCGCGACGGCAACGTCTACGCCTTCAGTCTTGCCGTTGCTGCCAACCGAGACCCAGCCTCTCCCAACGTTGGCCGAACAGCAGGTGACTGCTCCGGCTACAGTTACAGCCGAAATGCCCACGGAGCAAGCGACGAAGGTGGGACTGACTTTGAAGCCGGTGGCGACGCTGACTCCTATTCCGGAAGGGACCTCCGAATCCGGGGGTATTCCCAGACTCTGGACAGGGGCACTGGTGTTCCTGATTGTCTGCGTGGCAGTCGTGTTGGTTGTGATTGGTTATCGAAGGATCCTGTGAGTGGTGTCCCGAGCCGGGGAACAATAACATAGCAAAAAGCGGGCCTCGGCTGATTCTCGCCGGGGCCTTCTGGCAAGCAGAGCAAGGACGTGTGGACCCATGATTTGGCAAGCTGGTGCTGGTCAGTTGATGGCAGGTGTGCTATCCGGGCTGAAGCGCGGTAGGGTCCCTATCGTGTGGAAAGGAATCTATGGGCTTGTGGTTGCTCTTCTCTTTCTGATTCCTCTGCCGGCCATGGCGATACCGCAGCCCGGTCATTACTTCTATGGGGACGTCACTCGTGAGGGTAGCCCTGTGGAAGAGGCGACCCTAATTACGGCCAAAGTGAGTGGGACAGATCTGGAATACAGCACGATCGTGGATCTGGATGGACACTATGGCTATTCTCCTAGCTGCCTCTGCGTTCCGGCAGATGACTCGGGGACGCCTGAGAGGGATGGAGGACGTCCAGGCGAACCTATTGAGTTCTACGTCAATGGTCATCGGGCTTGGCTGTACGACGTGGCCGCGGAAGCCTGGCACTCGACATATCCATTCGAAAGCGGCGGCACCACCCAGCTTCAGTTGGAGATGCTGGCCCCGCATCGCCTGTTCGCGCCGCTGGTCATGCGGTAGAGGCGGTAGCCGTGACGAAGGCATGATTGGTGAACCATGAACATCCTGTACGTTGAAGACGACCCCCGTGACGCCGACCTGACCCGGCGGGAATGCGCCAGGAGCGTGTCGCACTTTCGGCTGGATACCGTTGCTACGCAGCGAGAGGCCCTGGCCCGCCTGGAAGGGGAGCCTGGCTATGACACGACACCGGCCGGGCAGATCCTTGACGCCAACCTCGCCCTCGTCGAGATGCTGGGCTACCCGGATCGGGAGACGCTGTTGGCAACCAATGTCGCTGACACCTTTGCGGATGCCGAGGACCGTAAGCAATGGCTGGCCCTGATGGAGGATGAAGGGGTCGTGCGCGGTTTCGAAACGCGAATGCGTAGGCATGACGGAACGATCATCTGGGTGGAGAGCAACGCCCATGCCGCGCGGGATGCTGACGGCCGGGTGCTATACTATGAAGGCAGCCTGGAGGACATCACCGAGCGCAAGCGGGCGGAGGAGGCGCTGCGGGAATACTCTGAGCGGCTGGAGGAGATGGTAGAAGAGCGCACTCAGGAACTTCGAGACGTCCAGGAGAAACTGGTGCGCTCGGAGAGGCTGGCCGTTCTCGGCCAACTGGCCGGCGGCGTGGCCCACGAACTGCGCCAACCCCTGGCGGCCATCAGTAATGCCGCCTACTTCCTGAACATGGTCATAGAGGCGCCCGAGCCGGAAGTGAAGGAGATGCTGGAGATCATGGAGAAGGAAGTGAAGACATCGGAGAGGATCATCAGCAGCCTCCTCGACTTCGCCCGTCCCAAGCCTCCCATCCGGCGGATCGTGGACGTCAACGAAGTGGTGCGAGAAACGCTGTCCCGTGCCGCCGTGCCCGACAACGTCGAGGTGGTGCGCCAACTGGAGGAACCGCTGCCAACCGTCCTGGCCGACCCCGATCAACTCGCGCAGGTCTTCGGGAACCTCATACTCAACGGAGTTCAAGCGATGACGTTGCCCAGCGCGGTTGGGATACCTAACGGCGGCCGGCTGGTGGTCAAGACTTCGGCGGGCGCTCGGCTGAGCTCTGCCGAAGCCTCAGTCAAGCCGACGGCCGTCTCAGGTAGGGGCGACCCGGCGGGTCGCCCTGAGTGGGTAGCCGTCTCTTTCACGGATATGGGGATGGGCATCCCCGAGGAGAACCTGGAGAAGATCTTCGAGCCGCTGTTCACCACCAAGGCCAAGGGCGTCGGGTTGGGGCTCCCGCTGGCCAAGACGCTCGTTGAGGGACACGGAGGGAGCATCGAGGTGGAAAGCGAAGTGGGGAAGGGGAGCATCTTCACGGTGAAGCTGCCAGCACGTGAGGCGTGAAACGCCGTAAGGTTCGTAGTAAGGCTCGCAGCGCAGCGGAGTGCCGTTGTCTGCTTGAGCGAGTCGTTTGTCGTTTGGAATTGTCAACGTATAGGGGGATTCCGTGGCCAGAGAGGCACGGAGGCACCATCGAGGTACAAGGCAAAGTAGGGGAAGGGTAGCACCTTCAGCGTCAGGCTAGTGCTACAACGTTACTTTGTCAAAGGCCATCCAAGCGTTTGATGGTGCGTTTGCGATGGGACAGGTAGGCAGCACCGTTTTGCTTTTGAAGGAGGCGGTAGAAAAGATGGCAGAGAGGGTTGCGCGGGTCTCATTGATGGCTTTGTCTTTATGGATAGTTGCCTCCGTCACCGCTCCAGCGGTGGCACAGCCGCCACCACCGATCCCCCACTCCTTCTACGGCGCAGTGGAGATCAACGGTGCGCCGGCGCCTGTGGGTACCGAAGTGGAGGCCAGAGGCACGGAAGTGCTGACCGGCGTGTCGGGCAACCCCCTCACGGTGACGCAAGCCGGGCAGTACGGTGGGCCGGGAGGTTTCGACCCCAAGCTGGTGGTCCAGGGCCCGGTGGCCGATGGCACGCCGGTGGAATTCTATGTGGATGGGGTCAGGGCTCAGTGTGCCGTGCCTGGAGGGCCATGGCAAGAGAGTTATCCCTTCCATTCCGGGGCGGTCACGGAGCTCAACCTCACGCTGATGCTGGCCCCGCATCGCCTGTTCGCGCCGGTCGTCATGCTGGAAAGGCGGTAGCCGTGACGAAGGTGTGATTGACGACGTTACCTATACCACGTCCCAACAACACTTGAAAGGGAAACCATCCAATTATGAAGGCAGCCTGGAAGACATCACCGCGCGCAAGCGGGCGGAGGAGGCGCTGCGGGAATACTCGCAGCGGCTGGAGGAGATGGTAGAACAGCGCACTCAGGAACTTCGAGACGTCCAGGAGAAACTGATGCGCCAGGAGAGGCTGGCCGTGCTGGGCCAACTGGCCGGCGCGATGGCCGAAGAACTGCGCCAACCCCTGGGGACCATCAGTAATGCCGCCTACTTCCTGAACATGGTCATAGAGGCGCCCGAGCCGGAAGTGAAGGAGATGCTGGAGATCATGGAGAAGGAAGTGAAGACATCGGAGAGGATCATCAGCAGCCTCCTCGACTTCGCCCGTCCCAAGCCTCCCATCCGGCGGATCGTGGACGTCAACGAAGTGGTGCGAGAAACGCTGTCCCGTGCCGCCGTGCCCGACAACGTCGAGGTGGTGCGCCAACTGGAGGAACCGCTGCCAACCGTCCTGGCCGACCCC
>CAZPMV010000212.1:0-5719 GCA_964587335.1 uncultured Anaerolineales bacterium | reverse complement strand
TCTCCTTCGCCCTGAGCACTCTCATGGTCATCAGGGGGAAGGTCTCTTTGAGATTCACGCCGGCCAGAAAGATACAGTCCGCCCGTTCGATGTCAATCTCAGAGGTCTCCATCACACCAGCGCCCACCGTGGGGCCGAGGCCAGCCGCTGAGGATGAGTGGCACAGTCGGCCGCAGTACTCCACGTTATTGGTGCCCATGACGACGCGGGTAAACTTCTGCAGCACGTAGGCGTCCTCATTGGTGTTCTTCCCTGAGGCGAGCAGGCCAAACGTCTGCGGGGTGGCTTCCTTGAGCTTGCTGGCGATGAGATCAAGCGCCTCGTTCCAGGAAGCTTCCTTAAGCACGCCGTTCTTTCTCACCAGCGGCGTCTTCAGCCTGTCCTCAGCGTAGAGGAACTGATAGGCGTTCTTCCCTTTGGGGCAGTTCTTCCCCTCGTTTACAGGGTGCTCCTTCCACGGCTCCTGCCCTATGATCTTGCCATCCTTCACGACCAGATAGATCCCGCAGCCACAACTGCAGTAGGGGCATATAGCAGCCTTGTATTCAATCTTCATCTTTTCGTCTCTTTCGTGTCCTCTAACCTTCGCCTGAAAGGGCTGGGGCCAAGCCGTTTGATGGTGTCGGTGAATTCAGCGATTACCTCGGTCACCTTCGGGGCTTCAGACGCCGCGATCCACTCCAGTCTCAGCCTATCCTGGCCGATTCCTACAGCATCAAGAAAAGGCTTCAACGCGGTAACTCTTCTACGGGCATTCAGGTTGCCTTTCTCGTAATGGCACTGTCCCGGATGGCAACCGGAAATCAGGACCCCGTCTGCGCCCAGGGCCAGTGCCTTGAGGATGAAGGTTGGGTCCACGCGCCCGGTGCACATGACGCGGATTATGTCCACGTTGGGCGGCTGCTGCATGCGGGATACCCCCGCTGTGTCAGCCGCTGTGTAGGTACACCAGTTGCACATGAAAGCGACGATTCTTGGTTCAAAGCTGTTGTTGCTCATAGGCATTGCTCCTGTTTCAAGGATACAAGTACACAAGGATACAAGATATCTGCTCGCTACTTGTCCACTTGTTTCCTTGTTTCCTTTGTATGCTTCCTACGCAGGCACCCGGAACAGCCCCTCGATCTGGGCCAGGATCTGCAGGTCAGTGAAGTGACGCGCCATAATGGCACCGGCGGGACAGGCCGCCACGCAGGTGCCGCACCCCTTGCATAGCGCTTCGTTCACGCGAGCCACGTTGTCTTCCTCGATGAAGCTGATGGCCGTGTAGGGGCAGAGCGAGATACAGGTCTTGCAGGCTGAACAGAGTTCCTCGTCTACCACGGCAACGGCCGGCGAGATGGTCACTTCTCCCTGGTCCATCAGCGCCAGGGCCATGGAGGCCGCCGCGCCAGCGTGAGCCACCGTATCGGGCACGTCTCTGGGACCCTGGGCGGTTCCGGCCAGGAATACCCCGCCTGTATTCGTCTCCACCGGACGCATCTTGGGGTGTGCTTCGGCAAAGAAGCCATCCTCCGAGCGGCTGAGGCCGAAGAGAGCGGCTACCTGGTTGGCATCGTGCGGAGCTTCTATGGCCGTGCTGAGAACCACCATGTCCACGTCCACGTACACCAGCCGGCCCAGGTTGGCATCCTCACCTTTGACCCGCAGCTTGCCGTCGGGGAGTACCTCCACCTCCGCACCTCGCCCCCGGATCATGGCCACGCCTTCTTCCTGCACTCGCTCGTAGAACTCCTCGTAACCCTTGCCAAAGGCGCGCATGTCCATGTAGAACTCGTACACATCGGCACCGGTCTTGTCGCGCACCAGATGCGCCTGCTTCAGCGAGTACATGCAGCAGATGCGGGAGCAATACTTGTGGGCATTGTGGTCACGGCTGCCGACGCAGTGGATGATCGCTACCCGCTCCGGCATGCGCCCATCGGCCAGCAGGATCTCGCCGCTGGTGATGCCGCCGGCGTTGGAGAGATGCTCGAACTCCATGCCGGTGATGATGTTGGGCGACTTGCCGTAGGAGTACTGGGAGAGTTGGGCAGGATCCCACATCTGGAAGCCTGTGGCGACTATGACGGTTCCCACGGCCAGTTCGACGACTTCGTCCTGCTGGTCGAAATTGATCGCGCCGGCCTCGCAGACCATCTGGCAGACCCCGCAGGCGTCCGCGATCTCGCCCTCGGTACGGTCGTTCTGGCGGAAGCGAATGCAGGCGTCGATGTCGATCACCGGCACATTGGGCACGGCCTGCAGCGAAGGCACCCAGATCGCCGCTGTGGGACCCAACGGTTTCTCTTTGTAGATTCCCGCTTGCTGCAGCACGATCTCAATGGCGCCGGTGGGACAGACGATGGTGCAAGCCCCACAGCCGATGCACTGGCGGGTCTTTTCCAGGAAAGGTGGGCCCACCCGTCGTTCGACCCCCGCCTGAGAGAAGTTCAGCACGTCGGCCTTCACCAGCTCGTGGCACGTGCGCACGCACAGGCCGCAGAGGATGCATTTCTCCTCAGGGTCCTCCGCTGGGAAAGGAGGCTCTGTGATGCCGTATTCCAATGCCAGTTCTTGGATGACCGGCACGTTGGGACAGCGCGAGAGCAACAGCCCCAGGATGACCCTGCGGGCTTCGATGACGGCAGGGGAGCGGGTCTTGACTTCCAAGCTATCCCACGCGGGGTGTGTGCATGAAGTCTCCAACCGGGAGCGCCCGCTGCGGATCACCTCCACTATGCACAGCCGGCAGGCACCGTAGGGCTCCAACTGCGGGTGGTAACACAGCGTAGGTATCTCGAAACCATTCGCCCTGGCGACCTCCAGGACGGTTTGCCCCTCTTCGGCGTGTACTTCTTGTCCGTCGATGATCAATGTAGCCATATCATGATTCTCCTGATTATCTCACGCCCACTGCATCGAACTTGCAGACGTCGAAGCAGATGCCGCATTTGATGCACAGCGCCGGGTCTATGACGTGGACCTCTTTCTTCTCCCCGCTGATTGCTGCCTCCGGGCACTTGCGGCGGCAGGCGCCACAGCCGTTGCACAGATCTTCGATGATGTAGTACTCGATCAGCGCCTTGCAGACGCCGCCGGGACACTTCTTGTCCTCAATGTGGGCCATGTACTCATCGCGGAAGTAACGCAGCGTGCTGAGGACAGGATTGGGCGCCGTTTTGCCCAGACCGCACAGAGAGACCGACTTGACCACGTGTCCCAACGTCTCCAGCGTATCCAAGTCTGCTACCTCTCCCCGCCCCTCGGTGATGCGGGTCAGGATCTCCAGCATGCACCGAATGCCTTCGCGGCAAGACGTGCACTTGCCACAGGATTCGTCCCGCAGAAAGTCGAGGAAGTAGCGAGCAGTATCCACCACGCACGTGCGGTCGTCCAAGATGACCACCCCACCGGTGCCCATCATCGAACCAGCGTCAGCCAACGTCTCGTAGTCCATGGGCATGTCTAGCAGGCTGGCAGGGAGAAAGCCCCCCGAAGGACCGCCAATCTGCAAGGCCTTGAACTCACGTCCTTTGGGAATACCCCCCCCCACATCGAAGACCAGCTCGCGGATAGTGATGCCCATCGGCACCTCGGCCAGTCCTACGTTGTTGATTTTGCCGGCCAGAGAGAAGACCTGGGTACCCTTGCTGGTTTCGGTGCCAATGCCACCAAACCAGTCGGCGCCGCGACTGATGATCTCCGGCACAATGGACAGGGTCTTGACGTTGTTCAGGCAACTGGGCCGACCCCATATCCCCACCTCGGTGGTATGGATGTGCTTGGGGCGCGGCTCGCTGACCTTGCCCTCTACAGCGTGCATCAGCGCTGTGGATTCGCCGCCCACGAAGGAGTGAGCACCGAGTCTGAGCTCGGCGTCGAACTCGAAGCCAGAGCCCAGGATGTCTGCGCCCAGCAATCCGTAATCCCGCGCCTGCTCGAGCGCAGTCCTCATACTCCTCACCGATCCCGAATGCTCATAGGGGATATAGATGTATCCTTGATGAGCACCCACGACGTATGCGCCAATGATCAGGCCCTCCAGAATGCTGTGCGGGTCCGCCTCCATCAGCGCACGGTCCATGAAGCAGTTGGGGTCGCCCTCATCGCCATTGACGAGAACATACTTGGTCTCGCCTTCGGCCTTGCGGCCTGCTTCCCACTTGCGGCCCGTGGGGAAACCAGCCCCACCACGACCCCGCAGCCCAGACCGTTTGAGTTCATCGATGATTTCCTCGGGAGTCATCGAAATCAACGCCTTTCCCAGCGCCTGGTAGCCGCCGACGGCGATGTACTCGTCGATGGATTGAGGGTTGATTAACCCGCAGTGGCGCAACACGATGCGCTCCTGTTTGCTATAGAAAGGGATGTCCTCGTAGTAGGCGATGGATGCGTGCGTCGTCGGTTCCTCGTAGGTCAACCGCTCGACGACTCGGCCTTTGACCAGAGTCTCTTCCACCAGTTCGGGAACATCGGCAGGTTGGACTCCAATGTAGAAGATGCCATTGGGCTCGACCAAGAGCACTGGCCCCATGGAGCAAAAACCCCGACAGCCGGCCTCGATCACTCGGACCTCGTCCTTCAGGCCACGCCGTATCACCTCTGCTTTGAGGTTCGGTATCAGGTCAGGTGCACGGTCGTGGAGGCAACTGACCAGTATGTCGGCTCGATATCGTTCAGCCATTCCTATCCTCCTGTTCTCCTAGCCTGCCACCCGTCCGATGACCCAGTCTTGGACCACGTTGCCTTGGATCAGGTGCTCCTCGATGAGGCGTGGCACCATGACTGCAGTGACGCTGCCGTAGGTGACGCGGGCTTCCCCGCCCTGCTGAATATCCACCAGCGGCTCTCTGGAACACATCCCGATGCAACCAGTGGTGGTCACATGCGCCTCAATGCCGCGCGCGTCCAATTCGGCCAGAATGGCGCGCATTACCTCGCGGGCACCGGCCGCGATACCACAAGTACCCATGCCTACAGTGATAGTAGTACTCGTCTCAGCACGGGCCTTGATGTCTCCTTGCAGTTGCTGACGCAACTTCTGTAGTTCTTCCAGGCTCTTGAGTTTAGGCATTGTTCTACCTCCCTATGCCATCTCTGGAATCACACATTTGCACTCTTCCAACACCGCACTGACACGGTCGGCGGTCATCTGGGCGTACGGCTCCTCGTTGACCAGCACAAGGGGGGCTTGTGCACAGGCCCCCAGGCAGGCCGTTGCCTCCAGTGAGAATGCCCCGTCAGTAGTGCTCTCACCAGCCTTGATCCCCAGTTCTCGCTCGAATGCTTCCAGGATACGCGGCCCACCGTGCACGTGACAGGCGGTACCCAGGCACACCTGGATGCAGAAGTCTCCCTTCGGTTTGAGGGTGAAGGTGCGGTAGAAAGTGGCCATGTGATAGATCTCACCCAGAGGTATGTCCAGTCGGTCGGCCACCAGTTGTAGCGCTTCACGCGGCAGATAATTGTACTCCTGCTGGATGTTGTGGAGCACGGCCAGGCTGACCGCTCGGTCAGCGTCGTAGCCATCAATGATCTGGTTGACTCGATCCAGGTTCATCGTTCCCCAGGCCTCCTTTCCCCGATGCTGATGTCGCCCATCTTGATCAACTTCAAGCGCGGCACTCGCTTGGTCAGACAGGCTTCCCAGCAGAGACCGCAGCCGGTGCAGTTCTTCTCGTCCACGTAGCGGGCCTTCTTGCGCACTTTGACCTTGAAGTTGCCTACGTAGCCGGAA